>JAFRMI010000021.1 GCA_017430765.1 Lachnospiraceae bacterium
GCGAATACCCCGGCAAATACCACGCCGCGGGCCAGCGGCCGAAGCACCTTGTTCTCGCCGAATACCGACAGAATTGTTCCAAAGAATCCCGGAAGCCACTTCGTAAGAAGAGGCCTGTACAGTAGGTTCTCCAGATCCAGCCACTCCGGCCAGAGATTGAGATACACGCCCTCCCGGAGCAGCACCTTCCGGACAACAAGCAGATAGATGCATCCTCCGATCACAAGAGATGTCAAGCCGCCCTTCAGGTTCACCCAGGTGAAGGCGCGGAATTCCAGAATTTCCGGATTTCCTGTCATGAATGCGGCGATCCGCTTCGTCACAAACGGCTGTCCCAGAATTGCGCAAAGCAGCGCGGATCCGAATATGACCGCCGTGCTGGCCCTGTTCATGCAGGTTGCATCCCGGTCATACTCCGCCTGCTTTTTGGAATTCCTTTCCACAAAAATGCACACAAACAGCTTCAGCATATAAGCGAACGTAATTCCTCCGGATGTAAGGAAAATCCACTCGATCACCTTAAGGAACACCGGTGTTATGATAAACAGCCCCGGCGCCATCTCCGCCGCCTCATGCATTCCCTCCACGATGCCCTCATGGAGAAGCGTTTTGCTGATATAGCCGTTAAAGAGAGGCACCCCGCTGATCCCGAGCGCGCCGAGCGCGAACGAGATCTTGAGGAACAGCTTATTCCGGCCCCATCCGCGCAGATCATTGAGATCAAGGGTATGGAGCTTCATCACACACACGCCCGCCGCCATAAACAAGGCGAGCTTGATCATCGAGTGATTCAGCATATGGAGCATGAGCCCGGACTTGGCGATCATCATTCCTTCCTCGCTGTCTGCGGACCCGTTCAAAAGGAGCATTCCTGTTCCTGTCAGTATAAATCCGACCTGTGACATGGAGGAACAGGCGAGCGTCCTCTTGAGATTCACGGAAAATAGAGCCAGTACAGCACCGAGCGCCATGGTGACCACCCCGAGCAGAAGAACGATCTCTCCGAAAACCGCATTTCCGGGAAGGACGGAAAGAGCCGTCATCAAAATCCCGTAGATTCCCACTTTCGTCAGGACGCCCGAAAGAAGAGCGGATCCCGGAGACGGGGCCACGGGGTGTGCTTTGGGGAGCCAGATATGGACCGGATACATGCCGGCTTTGGCGCCGAATCCAAACAAAATGCAGACGGAAGCGGCGAGAACATCCTTTCGTCCCGCAAGATCCCCCCGGAGCGCATAAAGATCGGAAAAAGCGAGGGTACCGGCTGCATTTTGCAGGAGAAGAAGGCCCATAAAAAGGACAAGGCCTCCGATTACGGCGATAAAGAGGTAGGTATAGCCGGCGCGGATCGCTTCCGGGTTCTCCTCATGAATAACCCATGTGAAAGAGGTGAAGGACAGCAGTTCGAAGAAGATAAATGCCGTCATGAAATCCGCCGAGAGCATCACGCCCTCCGTCGCGCCCAGTGTGACAAGGACAAAGAAGAAATAGCGGGTCAGATGCTCGCGCTCGTGCGCAAAGTACTCCATCGAAAAGACCGTCGTGAAGAACCACATAAGCGACGTGACGACCGCGTAGACGGAGCGGAATCCGTCGGTTTTGAAGGAGAGGCCGTACGCAAAAATCCCCGTGACGCGGAGAGGATCTCCCGGGATCCCGCCGCGCGCCGTCAGAACCAGCAGTATCACGGACAGGGCAAATACAGCCGCTGTCACGATGACCGCGGTCCTGTCACGCATAGTTTCATCCCGTCGGGCCGCCGCGGCGCAGACGAACGCGCCGAGAATCGGCAGAAAGACGATAGCGGGCATGATCATGGTTTTTTCTCCTACTGCAACACGTTTAACGTTCTATTATCCAATCTTTCTGAGATGTCCCTTGCGGATCCGGGTTCACACATTCCGCCCGGATCTGTCCGTCTCAGGTCTCAGATCTCAAGTCTCAGATTCTTCCCGCCGCAATCTCCGCAAAGAAGCGGACCACCGGTCCGGAGAAAAGACCGAACCCGATGCATGCGGCAGAAAAAAGAATGATCGCAAACAGGATTCTCGGGCCTGCCTCCAGTTTGCCGGTCGTATTTTTAAAGCAGTCCTTGCCCTCCACCGGGAAGAACGCGCGCACGCTGACGGGCAGGGTATAAAGGGCGCACATAAATGCAGCCGCGATCAAAGCGCATGCGCCGAATATCCCATACGGGGTGCCCGCGTCGGCGCCGCCTATGAGGAGACGCCACTTTGAAATAAAGCCGCAGAGAGGCGGAATTCCGATGAGGGACAGAGCACCGAGAGTATAGCAGGTGAATGTCACGGGCATCTTTCTCCCGACACCTCCCATCTCGTAGACGTAAGCTTTTCCGGTTTTGTGCATGAAAGCCCCGGCGCATAGAAACAGCGTCATCTTGGTAATCCCGTGAAACAGCATATGCGCCATACCGCCGATCAGGCCGGCCGGCGTCATAAGAAGCGCGCCAAAAAGCATATAGGACAGATTGCTCATTGTCGAATACGCCAGTTTTCTTTTAAAATGCCGCTCCCGGATCGCAAAGTAAGCCCCGATGAGAAGAGAGAAGACCGACACCATAAGGCATAAGATCTGTGCTTTCGAACCTATCAGCATGGCGGGGCTGTATACATAGTAGACCAGCCGCATCACCGCGAACGCACCGGAATTGACGACCGCTACGGCGTGAAGCAGCGCGGTCACCGGCGTCGGCGCCACAGAGGCCTTCGGCAGCCAGTCATGCATGGGAAATACAGCCGCTTTGGTTCCGAATCCGAAGAAACCGAGAATAAACGAGGCATGGAGAACCGGAAGATTATCAAGTCCCGACAGACATCCTCCGTATACAAAATCGCTTCCCGCCCCGTAAAGACCTGTCAGAATGACGGAGAAGAAAGCAAGTCCCGCTCCTCCAATCGTATAGGCCGCGTACAGTCTGCCCGCGTAATTGCTCTCATGCGTCCTGTAGAAGATGACAAGCGGAATCGTGACGAGCGTCAGCATCTCGAAGAACACATACATCGTCAGAAGGTTCGCGGCAAAAGCCACCCCGAGCGTCACCCCGTACGTCATCACATAAAATCCGAAAAATCCGTCCGTCCGGTCCTCATGCTCCATATACTCATAAGCATAGAGAAGCACCGGCGGCCACATGAAGGCCACCATCCCGGCAAAAAGCCGCGCCATGCCGTCCGCCTGAAACGCGAGCGGGAAACCATGCGCGAAACTGAAGACAACAGCCGTTCCTTCCGGGGCGCGCAGAACAATCATCCACACAAGGACCGAAGTCACACACGTGACTGCCTCATACGCAATCTCGCGCGCCCTGACTGTGCGGAACGGTACCGGGATCAGCGCCGCTCCTCCCAGGATTGGGAGCAGAATTGAGAGTATGATCATATGTATAGGCACTTTCCGTTTCTCCTTAATCCGATAACCAGTAAAGCGGACGGCAGGGGTAAAGCAGATATTCACGTTCCGCTTTGCTCCCTGCTCATAAGCCGCGGCATCAGACACCCCTTCTCATCAGAAGCCGAATAAACCGGCAATCTGAATTCCGAAGACGCCCATCACAAGAGCTGCCGTGCAGAGAATCATAAGAGGAATCAGCATAACGTAAGACGGCTCGGCGGAGGGAAGTGAGGCCGCATCCTGTGATTCCTGCTGCTTTCCCCCCGCGTGATGTTCTTCTTCCGCATGTCCCGGGAAAAACCCGTCCACCGTGATCGGCAGCAGGTACCCGGCCGTCAGCAGAGCTGAGATCAGCAGGATCACGGGGGCCAGAACCGAGTAAACCGGGATCCCGCTTCCAATGGCATTTTCCGCGATCACCCATTTGCTTAAGAAGCCTCCCATAGGCGGAATGCCGACAAGAGACAGAGACGCGATGGTAAAGCACCACAGTGTCACCGGCATGCGGCGGCCGACCCCTTTGAGGTCATCGACGTTCCGGATCCCGAGTTTCACAATGAAGATACCCGCCACAAGGAAGAGGCACCCCTTGGACGCCGCGTGGCTCATCAGATGCAGCATCGCCCCGCGCATTCCCCCGTCTCCGAGGAAGGAGAGCGACAGAAGCACATAGGAAATCTGGCTGATCGTGGAATAAGCGAGCCGTTTCTTCAAAATCTTCTCCCGGAACGCCATCATGGACCCCATAAAGATCGTGAGGAGCGTGAGAGTCATCCAGGCCGTCTGCACCCAGGTCCCCCGCAGATTATCCGCGCCGACCGAATAGTACACCAGCCTGGCGATCGACAGAACGCCCGCCTTGGCGATAATACCGGACAGAACAGCAGAGGCCGGCGCCGGTGCGATCGGATGAGCCGCCGGCAGCCACCCATGCATGGGATAAAGACCCGCTTTCGTTCCGAATCCGATGATGCCGGCCATAATCACTTCCAGGAAGACCTGCCTGTTCTGCGCGATATCCTCGGGACGCAAAAACCCGCCTGCGACGAACTCATGGCTTCCGGGACCATACCGGTAAACAAAAAATACAGCCAGGAGACCGAGCAGCGCGCCGGCAATCGAATAGAACATATATTTCAGGGCCGCCGTAACGGATTCCTTCGTGAGCTCATGCAGAACGAGCGGCATGGAGGAAAGCGTCAGCATCTCAAAACAGAAATACAGCGTCAGAAGATTCCCTGCCATGCAGCAGGCAATGAGGGCACTGTAGGACACAAAGTAGAACGCATAGAAGATATGCGGCCTCTCTTCGTGGCCCATGTATTCGAACCCGTAAAAACATACGCAGGTGTAGAGAAGAACCACCGCGATGAGCACAAACCGCCCCATTCCGTCGAGTCCGAACGTCACATTGACGCCCTCCGTCAAAACAAGCGGCGTAACCGTCCCGGAAAACCGCACAGCGAGAAGGCACAGCACCGCGGTCACGACCGCAAGCGCCCCGTAGAGACGGTTTCTTCCGGCCGTCCGCTCTCTCCTTTTTTCTGCCTCCTGCCTCGGATCATCTTTATAAAGAATGGATATGACGGTTCCGGCAACCGCGGGCAGAAGCATTGATAAACCAAGCAGCATTGTTAACCTCCTCAAAGCATCTTAAGTCCTGTCTCGATCAGGTTCACCACCACCCCGGACGCAAGTCCCAGGAACATATTCATGGCCGTCAGCATCAGCACGGGCACATTGTAGTCCGCGCGGTGCAGGCTCCGCACCTTCTCCCCTCCCGGCCCCTTGTGATCATAGAGCCGGATTAAAGTCCGCATAAAGTACACGGCGTTCAGCATCGAACTCGCCGCGAGTGCAAGCATGAGCACCGTCATCGGCACGACCTCTTCCGACCGGACCGCTGCCACTCCGAACAGCATCTTGGATGAAAACCCGGCAAACACGGGAATTCCGATCATGGAAAATGAACCGATGAGAAACGCAACTCCCGCGTTTCTGTCCCGGAGGGCTGCACCCGTCAGATTCCGGAACCGGAGGCTCCCCTCCGAGACCTCCGCAAGTCTGGGGGTCGTCAGAAACAGCAGCGATTTTGTCACCGCATGCATCATGATATGGAAGATGGCCGCCGTATAGCCGTATAATCCGCCAATCCCGATTCCGGCATAGATGTATCCGATCTGTGCGGCAGATGAGAAGGCAACCATCCGGTTCACATTGTTCTCACGGATTGCCGCGACCGACCCGAAGATCATACCGCAGATACCGAGGACAAAGAGGATCCGGTGGACC
>JAFRMI010000022.1 GCA_017430765.1 Lachnospiraceae bacterium
TCCGTCACAGCCGCTGACGCGCGGAAATCCTTCCCGACCGCACGCCCGAGGATTTCTCTCGTTCCGAAACGCGCACAGGGAATCCCGTAATGAGAACACAGGTTTTCAAACTGTTTCACCGTGTTGTCCGACGCATCCCCGGCAAGCAGAACCAGATGCGCTTTTCCGCTCCGGACCGCTTTTTCCACCGAGAACTCCCCGCTCACAAGATTCCGTCCTCTTGCGCCAAGGCCCAGATACCCGCAGATGCGGTCTGCATTCTTCCGCGCAGGAAGACCGGCGTCTTCTGTTTTTCGGGGCGGCCTGCTGTTTTGTTCTTCCGCAGCCTCTGTCATGAGCTGATCTCCTCCCTGAGAGTCTCATACACATCCGCCGGAATCTCCACTTTCAGTGATCTCCCGAGCGCCCCGCTTTTCTGTGCCTTCGCGAGGCAGGAGGCGTCCCTGCAGATGTACGCGCCTCTGCCGTTCATCTTGCCGGTGCTGTCCGCGTGAACCGACCCGTCCGGCGCGCGGACGATGCGGATGAGTTCTTTTTTATTCTTCGTCGTCCGACAGCCGAGGCACGTCCTCATAGGCGTCTTCCGGGACAAGCCCGTCTTCATAGTACTCTTCCTCCTCGTAGTACTCGCCGTTCTCGTCGAAATCGTCCAGATACAGCTCGTCGAAGTCACCGGACTCTCTCGCCTGTGTCTCGGACTTGATATCAATCTTGTATCCGGTCAGTCTTGCCGCAAGTCTCGCGTTCTGCCCCTCCTTGCCGATCGCAAGGGAGAGCTGGTAGTCCGGAACGATGACCTTGGCGGAACGCTCGTCCGGGTCGGCTCCGACCGTGATGACCTTCGCGGGAGAAAGCGCGTTCTCAATGAGAACCGCGGGGTTGTCATCCCAGGCGATGATGTCGATCTTTTCGCCGCGGAGCTCATTTACGACCGCACCTACGCGGGCGCCGTTCATGCCGACGCAGGCTCCGACCGGGTCAACGTCCGGGTCATTGGACCAGACGGCCATCTTGGTTCTGGAACCCGGCTCGCGGGAAAGGGCGCGGATTTCAACCGTCCCGTCGCGCACTTCCGAGACCTCCTCCTCAAAGAGTCTTCTGACAAGGTCCGGGTGTGTGCGGGAAACGAGAATCTTCGGTCCCTTCGTTGTATTCTTGACGTCGACGACAAATACCTTCACGCGCTCCGTAGGCTGGAAATGTTCGGTCTTCACCTGCTCATTTTCATTGAGGATCGCGTCCGCCTTGCCGAGATTGATCGTGTAGGATCTTCCCTGCATGCGGGAGACGACGCCGGAAACCACTTCGCGCACTTTGCTGTTATACTGATTGAAGACCGCGTTTCTTTCTTCCTCGCGGATCCTCTGCAGAATAATATTCTTCGCGTTCATGGTCGCAATACGGCCAAATTCCCGGGAATTGATATCAATTGTGATAATATCGCCGGCGAGCACGTGCGGATCCGTCCGCCTCGCCTCCTCCAGTGTGACCTGGAGTGTCGAATCGACGATATGCGCCTCGTCCTCGACAACCTCCTTCTCCGCGGTCACCGAGTATTCGCAGGTCTCGGGATCGATCGTGACAATGATATTGTCATTTTTCCCAAAATGGGATTTGCACGCCGTCATCAGAGACTGCTCGATTGAGTCAAGCAGCGACTCCTTGCTGATTCCCTTCTCCTTACCGATCAGCTCGATGGCTTCCCTAAGTTCTGCACTCATCTGAAGTTTCCTCCTGTTTTCTCCTCACGCGGGTCTCCCCTGTCACCCGTGTGTATTTACATATCTTCTGTATAGCGGTTCATGCCCTGTCCGGACGATCAGAAATCAAAGGCGAGATGGATCTTCGAGATCTGCTGCTTCTCAAACACCCTTTCCTCTCCGTCCGCTGCGATTGTGACGGTCTTCGCGTCGAAGGATGCCAATGTCCCTCTCCATTCCTTTTTTCCGTCGAGAGCCTTGTATAAGGACAGTTCCACTTCCCTGCCGAGAGCAAAATCAAAGTCTCTCGGGCGCCGGAGCGCTCTTCCAAGTCCCGGTGAACTCACCTCGAGGGTGTACGGGTCCGCAATAAAGTCCTCGCGGTCAAGGAGCGGATCGAGAGCTCTCGACACTGCCTCGCAGTCATCGATCCCAACACCGCCGTCCTTGTCAATATAGCAGCGGAGATAATACTCCCCTGCTTCCTTTACATACTCCGCGTCCACGCTCCTAAGTCCCAGAGCGCCGGTCACTTCACAAAGAAGTTCCCACGCCTTCGCCTCGCAGTCTTCCTTACGGCTCACTGTTCTAAACCCACCCCGTCAAGGGATTTGCGTCCCGTTTACGTGCCCCGCCCGAAACAGCAGGCGGTAATGGGAACGCACGGCCCTTCTACAACAGATTGGAGCGGACTCAATCGTCCGCTCCAAACCAAGTCTCATGTACCTATGCCAATATAGCACCCGAATCTGGGAAATGCAAGTCATTTTCTGCAGATTCGCTCATTTCCTGCATTTTCAGGTCTTTTTCCGGTGTCTCAGCCCCTGATCCGGGCTTCCTGCCCTCTATGGTAGCCGGAAGGTCCCGCTTTCTGTGTGATCAGCGGCTAAAAATCAAGATAAAAGATGCGCACGCGTGCGAAAGGGAACGTATTGCCTTTCAGACAGCCCGCACGCGGTGCGGCGGCTCGCTTTGCGGGTCCTGCATGACGATAATTCTGCCGGTCTCTACTTCCTGCCTTTCGTACCCTTGCCGCCCCTCTTGGCGAGTTTGAGCCGATTGAGATACACGCTCTTACCCCGGAACATTACTTCAAAATCGCCGGCTTCCGGAAGAAGGTAAGCGCGGTCCAGTTCATCCCCCTCGGACAGATTCATGCCCCGGACGCCAACCGCTGTCTTTTTCAGTTCCGGAACTTCCGCCAGCGTAAAGCGAAGGCTGTAACCGTCCCGGCTCAGAAGCACGACCTGGGTCATCTCGGTATCCGGCGCCACGAAGCGGAGCTCATCCCCCTCCCCCAGTTTCGTGGCAGCGATCGTGCGGACTGTGGAGACGAA
>JAFRMI010000003.1 GCA_017430765.1 Lachnospiraceae bacterium
CATTCATGAGGGGAGCGCAGCCGGACTTTTGCGCCGGGCACGGTCGCGTAAGCGACTATCTCATTGCGTGCCCGTGTGCATCCTGCCGGAGGCTTTTTGTCGGATAGGGAATTCCGAGGAATTTCCTATCCGATAAAAAACCGGCCGAAGAAACCCTGGCCGGTATAGTCTCAACAAGAAAAGCAGGCAATCAGAACACTGTCTGCCCTTTCACATCTGTCTGGAGCGCATCCAGTGCCTTCTCCACGAGCTTTCTGCGAAGCTTCTTCGCCTCCTCCGGGGAGAGCGCCGGGTTGCCGAGGGGATGCGGAATCGCGACCGCGGGGACGATCCTGTTGGCGCCAACTGTCAGCGAGATCGGGGTGACCGTACATACATGCACGACCGGGATGCCCGCACGCTCAATTTCTTTTACCATCGTTGCGCCGCAACGAGTGCAGGTCCCTCACGTACTCGTCAGTATGACGGCATCTACTCCGTCGCGCAGGAGCTTTTGACTGAAATCATCGGCAAATGCCTTCGCGGAAGCCACCGCCGTCCCGTTGCCGGTGGTTGAATAGAAGAGATGATGGAGTTTCCCGATCTTCCCTTCTTTCTCCATGTCACGCAGAACATCTACGGGCAGCACACAGTCGGCATCCGCATTGGCGTAAGTTGGGTCATAGCCTCCGTGTGCCGTCTCATAGGCATCAGGGGTGAGATCGTCCACACCTTCGATATCGTATTCCCCGTAGTGCGATGCATTGGAACTTTCAATATGGTCCGGATTCCCTTTCGGGACGATTCCGCCGGATGTAACGAGCGCAATGACCGCTTTGCTCATATCCTCAATCGGAGGATTCGGCTTCACCCGGTCGAAGGACGGCATTGGGTACTCCGTCTCAAACGGTTTTCCGGCCAGTTTCTTAAGAAGCATCTCCACCGCCCGCTGCGAGCCGCGCTTCTTCTCAAAGAAGTTGACCCGGCGGCCCTGCGGGATATAACCGCTCTCACATGATGCGCCGATCGGCTCCCCCCTTGCAATTCTGAGCGCCAGAGGCGCCATTCCCTTAACGGCGGCCCGCATGCCGGCCGCGCTGTTCTTTGTGGCGTAGATGACGACTTTTTCCTTATACATATCCGCGCCGGGATTCTCTATATACATGCCTGTAAGGGACGGAATGCCCAGCTGCTCCTCTACGGCGGAGGCCATGGCTCCGCAGGCGACGCCGTATCTTCCGGCATTGAAAGCGGGGCCCGCAATGAACAAATCCGGCTTTCTTTCCTTAACCCAGCCGAGGATCTGCGCTGTCACATCCTCTATATGCTCGTTAAAATAGCCGTCGCCGCAGACAACCGTTGCGATGACTTCCGCTTCCTCCCCGAACGCCTGCGAGAAGGCAAGCGCCGGCCCGACCGCCTCGTGATCCCGGATTTCCGGCGGGTAATCCGCCTTCTCCTCGCCGCCGATCTGCGCAAAGAACTGGTTAATATAGTGAATCACCCTGATTTTTCCCATACTCTCCTCCTTATCTTGCGCTCAGATTGCCGAAGCCGGTCTCATTGGTAGCCCCTGTAATCACCTGCAGCTCTGCGGTATACGAGCCGTCTTCCCGCAGAGAATCCGCATTGGCACCGGCAATCTTCCCCGCGTATGCCAGCGTGCCGATCACCCGGTCCATCTTCGGGAGTGTGATCGCCATATTCGCGTTTCCGCCGGTCACAACGGCATCCGCCGCGGCGTCCGCGTCCGCGAGAGACTGGGACCGACCGTCCTGCCCCGCGTACTCATCGGTGATAATGACCGTTTTGATGCCTTCCGCCTCGATCTTCTTACAGTTCATGATGAGATCGGTATCGGGATTGCCGAATCCCTCCTGTGAGATGATCACGCCGTCGAGCCCCAGCATTCGGCACAGTTTTGCCGTCTGGTTCGAGGAGCGCTCCTTGTCCGCGAGGTACACATTTTCATTCGTGATGATCTGACCCACGAAATTGATCGTTTTGCCGTGCTGTGCGTAGAGATCCTCAATCACGGAATTGTTCTCATGAATATAGGTCGGATTCTTGTCGCAGGCGGAGACGCAGTTCCCGGATATGATCGCGCCGTCCATGACCTCTGTCGGGCAGAGCAGTGTGGGAAGGATCTTCTTCGCATCGACACCGTACACATAGGTATCGTGAAGCAGTCCCTGGCTCTGCAGCATCTGTACGTAGGCCACGCGCGGGAGATCCGGGTACTTTTTCATTCCCTCAAGGAGGTCCTCAAATTCATAGACCGCTGTCGCGTCCGGGACGAGATCGCGCGCGAGTTCCCCGAGAAATGCAGCCACTTTAAGTCCCGCCATCCGCACTGCTTTCTCATATTCATGCGGCTCGATCCCCTCCTGCGGCGTACAGACCATCACAAGATTCAGGGTCTTCGAGAACGGGGTGTATTCCGCTCCGGGGCCGGTCATATCGATCACGCCCTCCTGAAAGCCGACGATGGGCCCCGCCGTCACAAGTGCCATTCCCTTGAGCGCGTAGGTTTTTCCGGAGCCGACCGTTTCCACGGAGGAGATGACTCCCGGGAAGATCCCTCCGGGACCCTCCACCTTGACCCGCGGCTCAATCACATCCTTTACAGGTGTGATCCGGACGGATTCCCCGGGTTTTGCAATATCAAACACCGCCTCTTTCAGATGTTCCTCTGAAAGAGCAACATCCTTAAGCTCCTTCCCGGAGACGTAGAGAACGCCGTCCCGGACAGAAGACGTCTCGGCAAAGCAGATATCATGAATCATGATTTTGCCAATCTCGAGTTTCACGCACATCCCTCCCTTTTACCGTATGTAGTGCTGCGCTTTTATCACCTGTCAATGCGCCGGGCTCCCGGAAAATCCGCTTTCCGCATTGGCTGCATCGACTTTTTGAAAATCCTCCAGAACTTTTGAATCAAGAAGACGGGATCTGTCCGCAAATGCATCGCACATCCGCAGTGCCGCCTCGATCAGCTCAAGTGACCGGAGATCAATTGGCCGGCCATTGTCCACGTCGAGCAGAAGCGTACGGTATGGCGTTTCTCCGGGTTTTACACTTCCGTACAGCGGGTGAAAGAGGAGCACTGCGCCCCTGTGAATCAAATCCCTCGCTTCGCGAAGGATGTCTTTATAGCCGGCATCCAGATACCGCACGTCTGCGCGGTCCTGAAACCGCGAAGCAGCCAGGGGGTTATTGGTAAGAAGAATCAGGTGTCCCATCCAGTCTTCCTTCGGTTATTACCTAAAAAAAGAAGGCAGACGCAGTCTGCACCGCGTATCTGCCTCCTGTCTCAAATACAGAATTTGATTCAGAAATGCCTGCTTTCCAATCCTTTTACCTGAAAGATTCACGAACGAATTCGCTTGCCTCTTCGGTGGTTTCTGAAAACTCTCTCTTGAAAAGCATTATTTTCAAAATAATAATACCGTTTATTCGAAAAAATGTCAATAAATCAGCGCACTCATATACAACAGCTATAGACAAAAAGAATCGCTCGGCGACGCACACAGTCCGGCTTCCCGCCTTACATGAATAAGAGGCGGGGGAAGCTGAGGTCCGCCGGCGGACTTTAATTTCTGCCCCGAATGAAATTTACCGTCGAATGTGGTAAGATGAAAACATATAGAAAAAGCAGCAAAGGAGATTATTATGAAGGAGATATTTCATCGAATCAGCGTCCGCAAGTATGAGGACAGGCCGGTCGAACAGGAGAAAATTCTTGAAATCATCCGCGCCGGCATGCAGGCTCCGTCCGCGGCGAATCAGCAGCCCTGGGAGTTTTATGTCATCACGGACAAAGACGTGCTTGACCGGCTCGGCTCAAGAGAAGTCAGCCCTTACACGCGCATGACGAAGAAAGCGCCCGTCGCCATCGTGACAGCTTATCGCAGAGACACGCGTCTCCCGGAGATGGCGGAGATCGATATGGCGATATCCCTCGAGAATATGTGGCTCATGACAGATTCTCTCGGACTTGGAGGCGTCATGCTCGGGATTGCACCTGTCGAAAGCCGTATAGCGGCGGTCAGAGAGATTGTAGGAATCCCGGAAGATCATGTGCCCTTCACCATCTTCCCCCTGGGTTACCCCGCCGAGGAACGCCCGCAGGAGGATCGATTCGATGAGACAAGGATTCATTATATCGGATAACGGGGGCTCTTTCCCCGGCATCTTCCGGGGATCATGGAAAGGATTACAGATATGAATCGAGTCAGAAGCTGCTTTCCCGCCATAATCCTGTCACTGGTACTTCTCTGTGCCTGCGGAAAGGCAAAATATGCAGACAGCGCCTTTACCGGGTCGTGGATCTCCACCACTGTGTCCACACAGGATGCAGATTATTTGGCTGCGGAAGTGGATGGTGATCTCAGGATCGAACTTCGGGAAGACGGGAGCGGGACTGTATTCTATCAGGGTGATGAGCAGGGCTTTGTCTGGACGGAATCCGACAGCGGGGCAGCCATAGAATATGGGGACAAGACGACGGACGCGCTGGCGCTGTCCGGTGAGCGGATGACGCTCACCTCGGGAGATGTGACCTTCGTGCTTGAGAAGGAGGTGTCCTCGTCCGCCGCATCCGTGAGCTCTGAGAGCTGACAGAAAAAGACCGGAAGCAGCGGTGCAGGGTATTCAAACCGCTGCGGATGGAAAGGGATTGACAGAACGAAAAAATTGGTTATAATTAAATTGTAAGCAATATAATAGAACAAAACGAGATCTCAAAACAGCTGATACGTCAATATTGCATACACGGACACTACGTGGGAGACTGAGAGCGGAAGGAGATGCGGGTGCAAAGAGCAGGCCCGCCGTAAGGACAATGGATCGATATGAGTGCTTAAAACTGCAAAAACAGCTTTGCTTTCCGCTGTACGCCGTATCGAAGGAGATTGTGCGCCATTATAAACCCTATCTGGACAAGCTCGACCTGACCTATACGCAGTATATTACCATGCTGGTATTGTGGGAAAAGCAGGAAACCAATGTAAAAGAGCTCGGAGCGTGCCTGTATCTCGATTCGGGTACACTGACACCGCTTCTTAAAAAGCTGGAGAGCAAGGGATTGATTGAGCGGCACCGCTCCGCAGAGGACGAGCGGAATCTGGTTGTCAGGGTGACAGAAGCGGGAATGGGCCTGCGCGAGAAGGCGCTGGATGTGCCGTCAGGAGTCGGCAAATGCATCCATCTGGATCCTGAAGAAGCGGAGACCCTGTATCGGCTTTCCTATAAAATCCTCGGCTCCCTCGAATGAAACACCACCCAAGCAGAGTACAGTGATGACAGGAGGTATATCATCATGGCAGTTGTTACAGTGACAAGTGAAAATTTTGAAAACGAAGTTCTGAAGTCCGATGTCCCCGTTCTCGTCGATTTCTGGGCATCCTGGTGCGGACCCTGCCGCATGCTTTCCCCGCTTGTGGATGAAATCGCGGAGGAAGTGACGGGCATTAAAGTCGGGAAGGTGAACTGTGACGATGAGAGTGAGATCGCGAGGAAATACAAGATCTTTTCCATTCCCTGCCTGATCGTTTTCAAGGACGGGAAGGAAGTGAACAGAAGCGTCGGCGCGATTCCGAAGGAAGCCATTCTGGATCTTCTGAAGTAACGGAGGGGACAGGAGACCGGTATTTCATTGTAAGAGCGAGCCCGCAGCCATACGGGCGGCGGACCAGCAGGGGATATGAAGATGCGGCAGGCCTTCCTGCCGCATATTAACGGAGAATTAATGGATTCCATACGAAATGAAATAAAATCCATCACGGAAAGCATTCTTGCGGATTACAGAAAAGGCCGCTATATAGACCGGGAGAATAATTTTGACCAGCCGGATAAAGATGTTGTCATCGATATTTTGGATAAGGTGCAGAAGATTATATTTCCGGGGTTTTATAAAGGACAGTCTTACAGATATTATACCGTGGAGAACAGTACGAGCACCCTGGTGGAGGACGTTCTCTACAATCTGACAAAGCAGATCGCCCTGTCGCTTCCTTTCTGCGGAACGTTCAGCGGTGCCGCAAGCAGTGCGCTGACGGAGAAGGCACAGGAACTGGCATTCGCTTTTCTGCGGAAGATTCCGGCCATTCGTGACGTCATTGACACGGATCTGCAGGCGGAGTTCGACGGAGACCCGGCGGCGGAGAATAAGGACCAGATCATCTTCTCCTATCCGGGCCTTTATGCGATCATGGTGTATCGGATTGCTCACGAGCTCGTTCTTCTGGATGTTCCCATGATCCCGCGCATGATGTCGGAGCACGCCCATTCCCTGACCGGAATCGATATCAACCCCGGTGCGACGATCGGCAGATATTTCTTTATCGATCACGGCACCGGCATCGTGATCGGTGAGACAACGGAGATCGGGGACAACGTCAAGATCTACCAGGGCGTGACGCTCGGTGCGCTCTCAACGCGGAAGGGGCAGAAACTGCGCGGCAGAAAACGTCATCCGACCATTGGGAACAATGTGACGATCTATGCCGGGGCTTCCATACTCGGCGGAGAATCGGTCATCGGCGAAGGCGCGGTGATCGGCGCGAACGCGTTCATCACATCCTCGATCCCGGCAGGAGCCAAAGTGTCAATTAAAAACCAGGAGTACTCGGTCCGCTACGACGATGAAGGGGAGGCGACTCTCAGGGAAGTCGAGCAGATCCGGAACTGGTATGTACCGACCGGCGAGGAGCAGTAGATCCGCCGTCCGGTACCGCGGTCCGACCGGCGGGGAGCAGCAGACCGGCAGAGCGGAACCGCCGCCCGGCCGTTGAAGAACAGCAGACCGGCAGAGCGGAACCGCCGCTAAGCCGGCGGGAAGGAGAGCTTTTGAGAAGAAGACGCGGGCTGATTGCGGCTGCATTTTTAATATTGACTCTTGTGACGGGCTGTGCGTGGCAGCCCGCTCTTTTGCTGCCTTCCTCTAAGAACGGGAAGACGGAGAGACCGATTCCGGCGGACGAGGACATCGTGATCGGCGTATCCATCTGGAGCACGGTGGACCCCCTCGGGTCTGAGTGCAAAAAGATGCTGGATCTTGCGGCCTCCGCTCTCGGTGTGCGGATCCGGTATATCTCACACGACTATACGCCCGATAAGGTGAAGGCGTCGGTCCGGCTGCTCTGCGAGGCGGGATGCCGGGGAGTGGTCGTCTGCAATTGCTCCGATGCGGAGATGGAGGAGATCATCGGAACCTGCGAGGAGAACGGTGTGTATTTTGCGCAGAGTTTCCGGGAAATCAGCGGGACATTGAGCCCGGCGGAGAGAAAAGCGGCGGCGGAATCTCCTTTCTGCGTCGGCGCGGTACATGAGAACGAGGAGGAGAACGGGGAGATTCTCACGCGGTTTCTTCTTGAGAAAGGAAAGCGGGAGATCGGCCTGATCGGATGGAGGGTCGGGGATGCCGCCTGGCTGTCCCGCTGGCAGGGCTGTGAGACGGCCGTCGAGAAATGGAACGTGGAGCACCCGGACGACAAAGCCGGACTTACGGAACCGAAATATGGCGGCATGACCCAAAAAGACGGCGAAAGCGCGGCCGCAGTCCTTCTGAAAGAGAATCCGGCCATTGACGCGATTGTCGTGGCGGGAGGAGGCGGAGAGCCTCTGTCCGGGGTGATCGCTGCGGTGAATGAAGCCGGGCAAAAAGAGAGGATCGATATCGCGGCAACGGACTTTATCCGGGATCCGGCGGAATATCTTGCGGACGGGACACTCGACGGACTGGCCGGGGGAACCTATGCGGATCCGCTGTTCGCATTTCTGGCCGTGTACCGGGCGATCAAGGGCATGGAGGAAGACTGCGCCGGAAAGTATACGGAGATTATGGTGCCGTATATGTATGTGGTTTCTCCGGACGAATACACAGCTTATAAGGAATGCTTCAAGGATCGGCTGCCCTATACGGAGGAGGAGATCCGGCAAATGGCATCCATGGATTCAGAAAGTCTGAAAAGCACAGCGGCAGCTCTTTCAGTGGAGGATGTGCGCGCGAGAATCCCCGCAGAGGCGGAGTAGATCCGGCTTGCGTTAGCGCGGCTCCTTCGAAGGGACAGCAGATCCGGTCCCTGAGGATCGGAATATCTCCGGAAGCGGAACAAAGGAGGTTCATGGGCAAGGTGTGAAGCGGATTGTGAAGGACCGCTTTGCGGCGCTGCTCTTCCGGGGACGGAGCGGGGATGCATTTTCCAAAAGAATGACGCGGAGATCTGCTTTTAAGTACAAAATGAGCGCACAATCTCTGCAGGAGATGGTATTATATAAAAGAACAGCAAACTGGGTATCCGGTAAAGGAGGAAGTAATGTTAGAAGAACTCAAGCAAAAAGTATATGAAGCCAATATGCAGCTTCCGGAGTATGGCCTTGTTACATTCACATGGGGTAATGTCAGCGGCATCGACCGGGAAAAAGGACTTTTTGTGATTAAACCGAGCGGTGTGGATTATGACAAACTTCGCCCGGAACACATGGTTGTTCTTGATCTTGAAGGAAACAAGGTTGAGGGTGACCTGAATCCGTCGACGGATACCGACACCCATCTGGAGCTCTATAAGGCTTTCCCGGAAGTCGGGGGTATCGTCCATACCCACTCCACGTTTGCGGTCGCGTGGGCGCAGGCGGGCAAGGATATTCCGTGTTTCGGAACAACACATGCGGATTATTTCTACGGCGACATTCCGTGCGCGAGAAATCTGACGCCGGAAGAGATCGAGGAAGCCTATGAGAAGAACACGGGCAAGGTCATCATCGAGGCCTTTAAGGACAGGAATCCGATGTATGTGCCCGGTGTTGTCTGCAAGAATCACGGCCCGTTCGCATGGGGCAAGGATCCGTTCCAGGCCGTCTATCATGCGGTCGTTCTTGAGAAGGTCGCGGAGATGAATATCTATACGAAGATAGTGGATCCGGCTGTCGTCAATGCGCCGCAGTGCATTCAGGACAAGCACTTCATGAGAAAGCACGGACCGAACGCGTATTACGGACAGGGAGATCACTGATCTCACGCGGACCGGTGAACAAAAAAGCAAGGAGGCAGGGAATGTTCCCTGTCTCCTTTTAGATACGGGGCTGATAAATCGACCCGTTTTCTTATTCTTCTCTGTCCCTCTCAATCTGTCTGTCCCGGTATTCCCGGGCCAGTTCCTGCGATCTCTTTACGCGGTGCTTCACCTCTGTCAGGGTTTCGCCCTGCTGGATCTGCAGGTCTACGCCCGTCTTCGCGTTTCCTTCAGAGAAATTGTAGTCTTTCCCCGGAAGTATGGCATTGAGGATGATGCCGACAAGCGATCCGACCGCGAGGCCCGAGAGGGAGATGACGGTACTTCCGGCGGTGATTGTGATGGATCCGACCGAGCAGTAGCTGATGCCGATCGAAAGAACCAGAATCAGGGCGGTGATCAGGACGTTGCGGCTTTTTGAGAAGTCCACTTTTGTCTCGACCAGATTGCGGATACCGACGGCGGAGATCATGCCGTAAAGAACGAGCGAGATACCGCCGATTGTTGCAGCGGGCATCACCTCAATGACCGCCGCGAACTTCGGGCAGAAGGAGAGGAGAATCGCGAATCCTGCGGCGATGCGGATCACGAACGGATCATACACCTTCGTCAAAGAGAGGACACCGGTATTCTCGCCGTATGTTGTATTGGCCGGTGCGCCGAACAGCGATGCGAGCGCGGTGGCAAGACCGTCGCCGGTCAGGGTGCGGTGAAGTCCGGGATCCTTGATGAAGTTGATGCCGACCGTTGAAGAAATCGCGGAAATATCTCCGATGTGCTCCATCATTGTGGCAAGTGAGATCGGAACAATGGTGACGATCGCACTGATCAAAAGAGCGGTATCCGGACTGCCGCCGGAGAAGATCGAGAAAACAGTTTTCTCATAGTGGATCGGAAATCCGATCCAGGCGGCCTCCCTGACCGGTGTAAAATCAATGATACCGGTGACAGCGGCACACAGATAGGAGCCAAGTACACCGAGGAGAATCGGGAGAACTTTAACCATTCCCTTTCCCCAGATATTGCAGATGATGACGATGACAATTGCGACGACCGCGACCCATGATGTGCTTCTTGTTATCAATTCGCCGCCTGCATCGTAAAGCTGCTGTCCGTTCTTGTCCACCGCGGGGATGACCGTAAAAATATTGTTGAGTGCGGAGGGGGCAAGATTGAGACCGATCGCTATGATGATCGGACCGGTGACGACGGGCGGGAAGTATCTCATAACCTTCCTGGGACCATATGCGCGGAAGAGAGCCGCCAGAAGCAGGTAGACGAGGCCCGCGCAGGCCACACCGAAACAGGCGTAGGGAAGCAGCTCACTGGGAGCACCGTCCGCACCGAGAGGCGCGATGGCGGCATAGCCTCCGAGAAAGGCAAAAGAAGAACCGAGAAATGCCGGCACTTTGCGTTTCGAAACGAGATGGAAGATCAAGGTTCCAAGGCCTGCGAACAGCAGTGTCGTGGAGACGTCGAGTCCGGTGATGAGCGGGACGACGACGGTTGCGCCGAACATCGCGAACATATGCTGGAGTCCGAGAATAACCATCCGCCCTGTTCCGAGTGAACGAGCGTCATAGATTGCCTGGTTGCCGATACCTTTTGTTGAATCTGACATAGTCCCTCCTCCTTAAAAATGTCTATATACTGCAGCCGCGAATTCCTGCGATCCGGACAGGACAGGAGGAAAACCTGCTCTGCCGGGGATTACTGCGGAATATCTGCCTGTCTTACAGTTCTTCATCTGTCCATGCTTCACGCTTTACAAGACGAATGATCCGGATATACATGACAATTACGAAGATGATAAAGAGCAGTGACGCGAAAGCGGTCTGCATCATGGCGCAGGCGTCATAAAAACCGTGCAGCGCCACCGCGATCAGGTAGCCGGTGATGAGATTCATCTTCGCGTTCTCTTTGTCGCCGCGTTTCTCCGAGAGTTTCGCGCGTCCATAGAAATAGCCGAACACGATCGCGAAACCCAGATGTCCGGGGATGGAAAGGAATGCCCGGGGAAATGCGACGGTCAGGCCGTAATGGAACACGTATTTAATATTCTCAAATGCAGCAAATCCAAGGGAGACGAACGCGGAGTAGACGATTCCGTCAAAGCGGTAGTCGAAAGAGGGATGGTTCCAGCTCCTTCTGTAGAGAAAGAAGAACTTTGTGCCTTCTTCCACTGCGGCGACAACCAGGAATGCCAGAATCAGGATGTAAGCCGCGCTGCTTGAATCGAGCTTGCTGATTCCGAGCAGGATCTGTCCGATGGTCTCCAGAACAATGGATGCGAGGGCGGCAAGAACTCCGCCGATGAGAAGAGAGATGAGCAGTTCTTTCGGCTCTTTCTCCACCGTGTCCAGATTATAGATCTTTTTGAGAAGAAATGCAGCCGGCAGAACAGCAGCCGCGATATAGACCGCCATGATGACGGTTGTTGGTAATAATAAAAACATAGCTTTTACCTCCAACCAATTATAGTAACGGATTGCATTACTGAAATCAAGACTGGAAATCTTGATAACGGAATTTGGTCTGTGATACACTGCAGGGGATGGAAACTACAAGGTTCCGTGGTTTATGGAATCTTATGGAGCGGTGCGGAGGAAGGAAACCGCATGGCGCATGGAACGGGAAGGAATGCAGCAGGCCTTTTTGAAAGAATCCCGCCGGACGGACAGGAGCAGGAGCTGATGAACGAGTTTGAAAATTCCAATAAACAGCAGATCCGTAAGATGAGTACAGCGAAGAAGCTGCAGTATTTTAAGGACTATTACTTATTAAAAGTCGTGGTTATCCTGGGTGCGGCTGCCGTCCTGGTTTACGGGCTGTATTCGCTTTTAAAACCGAAGCCGAATCATATTCTCACGGTTGTGATCCTTGACAACGTTCTCGAAGACGCCGCATCTGCCGCATTTTTGGAGGAAGTGAAAGCGTCTCTTTCCGCCGCGGACGCCCGCGACGAGGTGCTGCTTCTGGCAGACTTTTCGTCTGAACAGGATGCTGACATGACACGTCTAAGTGTCATGGCTTCCGCGGGAGAGGTGGATGCGGTGATTGCTCCGGAGAGCGTATTTGCCAACCTGGCGGCGGGAGGCTTTTATCTGCCGCTTCGCGATGTGTTTGGTGAGGAAGAAATCAGCCGCCGGCAGGAGCAGAATGCTGTTTTTGAGACGGCCGGTTTTGCCGCACCCGAAGCAGGGGCTGATGCGGAAGTGACAGGGGCCGGGGACGGCGAGATCCTTCCCTATGGAATCCGGTTTGAGAACTGCACGAAGTGGCAGGCCATTGTGATCAATCCGGACGACGCGGTCTTCGGCGTCGCTGCAGCATCGAACGTTCCGCAAAATGCAGCCGCATTTGCCCGGATCCTCCTCGAAGAGCAGGCCGATTCAGGTTCATAAGCAGAGCTCCACGTGATCTTCGTGAAGAATGCTTTCCGCACATATTACAGCGACAGGACAAATACAGGCAGGAGGGATTTGCCTCCTGCCTGACTTTTATGGCTGCTGTCCGGTTTATGCTTTTATGAGGGGGGAAAGATATTTACAGATTGAGTTCTGCTTCCCGGACTGCAGCTCCGGCAATATTCTGAAGAACCTGTGACATCTCCTGCTCCGTTACGCCGTCACTGCGGAGCAGATATCGTTTGCCGAGAAGTTCGTCGTACATCCTGTTAAAGGAGTCCGGCGCCGAGTATCCGCGGCCCCTGTAATATTCATAGGTGGAGCGGCACTCTCCGATATACTGCCGGTACTGTTCCGATGTAAGATCCTGTCCGCCTGCCGCGGCATCCAGCGCTTCAACTGATAATTTCTTCAAATCTGCCATAGTGTAAGCCTCCTATATTTCTAATTGTGAAAGTCAGATGACTGATTTGCCTTTTCTGCGATTATTCTAGCACAGAGAACGTCACACCTGTGTCATAGATTTTCTGAATTGTGAAAGCGCAATCTAAGGACACAGCATAAAACCACAATTAGAGAACACAATAAATTCACAAAAGAATTAGCACTCACAACTTGACAGTGCTAACAGCAAGTGATATAACAGTACCATCGAAGGCAGGAGAGAAAGAAAAAAACACCTTCGTTCATATATAAGTCAATAAACAGCCGCACAGGCGGCCATCGAATAAAAGGAGGCAAAGATCATGTTAGTACCGAGCTTATTTACAGACAATTTCGTGAACGATTTTTTCAATGACGCGTTTGACCGCACACCGCCGATGTTCAAAGCGTCCGGAAGCACAATCATGAGCGCAGACATCAAGGAATTCAAGGATCATTATGAACTGGAACTTGAACTTCCGGGTTATAAGAAAGAGGACGTTACCGCTTCCCTGAAAGAGGGTTATCTGACCATCGAAGCCAGAAGAGAAGGCGACAACCCGACAGAAGAGAATGAGGGAAGATATATCCGCCGCGAGAGATTTGTCGGAACACTGACCAGATCCTTCTATGTAGGTGAGGATGTCAAGCAGGAGGATATCAAGGCCAAATTCGAGAACGGTGTTCTTGATATCAATGTGCCGAAGGTCCAGTATGTACCGGAAGTTGAGACGGCAAGGAACATCACGATCGAGTAAGCGTCGGCTCGCTTTGCGGGTGTTGAAAAAGTACACGCAATATGTATGCACAGATAAGGAGCAGCGTTTGACTGCTCCTTTTTTCTATCCCTTTTAATGGATTCGGTTGACATAAGCAGGCCTTAAGCCTGTAACCTGACTAATCAAACAAAACAGCAGCCAATACTTACTGAAATAAAGCATGAAAACAGCCCGCGGTAGAACCCGCGGGCTGAAGGCATAAATACTGCAGCTGCAAAGCAGAAATATCAGCCCCGGTCAGCTGCAGATTCGCAGGGAATAATTCTTGATTCAAAGGCTTCGAGCGGGATGTCAACAGCAGTCCCTTTGAAATCCGCCTGTATGGATGCCGGACGGTCGCTGATGTTGAAGGCAACGAGCAGCGCTTCGCCGTCACATTCCCGGGCGTACAGGAGCTGCTCATTTCCTTCCTTGACATTGGTATAGGAACCGTATTGGAGTGCCGGGGATGTTTTCCGGAATTGGGCCAGCTCCGAGATATGTTTCATCAGATCCGCATCCCCACTTTCCATGGCCTCTTTAGTCATCGGCATCCGGAGCGGGTAGTCCGCTTCTCCGCCATAGCCTTTTGTGCCTTCCATTCCCCACTCGCTTCCGTAATAGACAGACGGGATTCCCGGCATCGTCAGAAGCATGGTGTACAGCGCCTTCAGATGCCGCCGGTCGGTGAGCATGGAGGCGATGCGCGTCTGGTCGTGGTTGTCGAGGAAATTGTACAGGTATTTTCCCTTGTACATGCCCCACTCCGGGTTTGTCTGCCGGTTGATCCCATAAGAGATCTCATACAGATTGTGTGAGTTGCAGCTTGAATACATGCCCTTCCAGCACTCGTAGTTCGTGATGGAATCCAGCTGGTCCGGCTGCATGGCCTGGCAGTTCGCGCAGTTCATGAATTCTCCCATAAGCCAGAAATCGGGCACCCGCCCCTTGCAGTACCTATTGAGGTCCCGGAAGAGCGCAGGGTCGAGGACGTCTGCCGTGTCGAGCCGCAGGCCGTCGATCCCGTAGTCATCCATCCAGCTTCCGACAGCGGACAGAATGTAGTTCCGAACATCCGGATTGGCGAGATTGAGCCGGACCAGGTTCCAGTCACCGCCCCAGTTCTCATAGGTGACAGGGTCTCCGGTCGGATTGCCCGGGCCGAAATTGAGGTTACGGAACCACCACCTGTAGGGCGAGGAATCTCCGTTGGCAAGAACATCCTGGTAGAGAGGGCAGCGGCGGCCGACATGTCCGAAGACACCGTCTAATACGATCCGGATTCCGCGCGTATGCAGTTCCCCGAACACTTTCTGAAACTCTTCCTTCGTCCCGAGCCGTCTGTCCGGTGTGAAATAGTCAATCGTGTCATACCCGTGTGCGGCGGACTCGAAGATCGGACCGATATAGAGAGCCCCGATGCCGAGAGATTCAAGGTGAGGAATCCAGTCAAGAAGCTGGAGGATGCGGCTCCCGGCCGTCTCGTCGCCTTCGTTTCTTTTCGGTGCGTCAAATGCGCCAAGCGGATATATATGATAGAAAGTGACTTCGTTAAACCAACTCATTCTAATTCCCCCTGTATTGATTACTCTTAATATCTGCTTTTTAGAAGGGCGGGAGCCCCGGACTGTCAAGAAACCGTAAATTTCGGGAACAGCCTCAGAGCCGCAGATCTGCCGGGCATAACCTTCTGATTCCGGCATCCTCTTATTATAACCGGCTGGTCAGCGAATGCAAGTCCCGCCCGGCGTAAGGGAAAAGCCCTTTCTGGTTGTTTTGTACAAAACATGGTACCTTGTTTTGTGCTATTTGGAGAATTTACAGAATATTGTTGTCAAATAGCGCAAAGATACCTTATACTAATCCCTGGAAACGTTACCGGGAACGTTCCCGACGGACGTCTTCATACATTTTTGACTGATATTGAGAAGGAGAGAACATGACGATCAAAGATGTCGCTGTTCACAGCGGAGTATCAGTCAGCACTGTTTCCCGTGTGTTAAACAATCATCCGGATGTCAGTGCACCTGTACGTGAAAAGGTCTTGAAGTCAATTCAGACGCTGCATTATGTCCCAAATAACAGTGCGAGGGATCTCGTAAAGCCGCAGTCCGATTCAATCGGCGTGATTGTCCGCGGAGCTGAAAATCTGTTCTTTACGTCTGTCATTCTTGCGGTGGAGCGAGCCATTACCGAAGCGGGATATACAATGGTGCTGCATCAGATCAAAGCAGGGGAGGATGAATTATTTGCAGGCGCAAGCCTCACCCGGTCAAAGCGGCTGCGGGGACTTCTGTTTCTCGGAGGCTGCTATGATTACTCGGAGGAGCAGGTGAATTCACTGGAGGTTCCGTTTGTCTGCTGTACTTTTACCAACAGCTTCGGATCTCTGGACAAGTCATCTTTTTCATCCATTTCAATAGATGACGAGGAGGAAGCCTATAAAGCGGTGTCCTACCTCACGGACAGGGGGCACAGAACGATCGCCGTTCTGCTCAACTCAAAAGAGGACCGGTCCGTCAGCGAACTCCGCTTCCGCGGTTATGCAAGAGCCCTGCGGGATGCCGGAACAGAACCGGATCCGTCACTTATTGCGGAGATATCCGGCTATCAGATGGATGGGGCCTACGAAGCGACGAAGGAACTGGTTGGAAGAAGGCCTGATATGACAGCGATCTTTGCCATCGCTGACTCTTTGGGAATTGCCGCAATCAAGGCGCTCCATGATTCGGGAAAGAGGGTTCCGGAGGACTGTTCGGTGACCGCGATCGACGGAATCGAGCTTTCCCGCTATACGATCCCGACGCTCACCACTCTGATCCAGCCCCGTGAGATTATGGGCAGGAAGGCTGTGCAGAGCCTGGTGGATGTGCTTGAAGGGAAAGGGAAGAACACCCATCTGTATCTCGAGACGGAACTGCGTCCGGGTGAGAGTGTGGCTGATCTTCGCCGTACATGAAGCGATGGTTCGTGAAGATGCGGCACAGGGCGGCTCATTTTCAATTATTAAAGTGTAATCTGCTGAAAGGCATGTAATAAAAGAATCATTTTTAAAGGAGGAAGTCACGATGAAAAAAGCACTCAGTTTTTTACTGGCGGCTGCAATGGGCGTTGGCCTTATGGCCGGATGCCTTGGGAGCAGCAATGTTTCCGCGGGAATTTTAGGAGGTAAAAAAGGCAATTCGGAGGGTTCTGTATACTGGCTGAATTTTAAACCCGAATCGGATGAAGTCCTTCAGGAAATTGCCGCCACTTATAAAGAGAAGACAGGTGTGGAAGTCAAAGTGGTGACAGCTGCTTCCGGCACATACAATCAGACGCTTCTGTCGGAAATGGACAAGTCCGCTCCGCCGACCCTTTTTGTCGTAGGCAATCAGGCATCCGTCAGAGACTGGACCGACTATGCTCTGGATCTCAAGGACACGCCGATCGCGAAGGAACTGAACACCGATGCTTACAATCTCTATGATGAGTCCGGCAAGCTCGTTTCCATCGGCTACTGCTACGAGTGCTACGGCATTATCGTCAATCCGGACCTGATCGAGAAGGCGGGCCACAGCATGGACGAGATCAAGAACTTCGACGGTCTCAAGGCTGTTGCGGAAGATATTCATGCAAATGCAGCCACTCTCGGATTCGATGCATTCAGCGCTTCCGATATGGACGACAGCTCCAGCTGGAGATTCACAGGCCATATGGCGAACCTCGAATACTTCTATGAAGAGCGCGATGACGGCGGCTGGACGGAGTGCCCGCCTGAGATTAAAGGCACATACATGGAGAACTATAAGAACCTTTATGACCTCTGCATCAACAACAGCACCGTTGCTCCGACGGAACTTGCCACCGGCGGACATGACGCTGAGGCGGAATTCAAGGAAGGCAAAGCGGCTTTCTTCGTAAACGGATCCTGGGAGTACGCTGCGGTCTCCGAAGCTGTCCCGAATGCTACGATGATTCCGTATTACTGCGGTGTGGAAGGCGAGGAGAAAGCCGGTCTTAACTGCGGCACAGAGAACTGCTGGGCAATCAATGCCAAGGCTTCTGAGGCGGATCAGAAGGCTACCATGGACTTCCTTGTATGGCTTGTCACGGATCCCGACGCTTCCCGCAAGGCAGTGGATTCCTTCGGCATCATGCCGTTCAAGAGCGCAGCTGAGTCCACAAACGGCTTCCTTAAAGACGCCGCCAAATACACTGAAGACGGCTGCTATGTCATGGACTGGGCGACAAACTATCAGCCGAACGTGGACCAGTACCGCGCAGCTTTAGTATCTGCTCTGAACCAGTACAATGCGGATCAGTCCGACGCCAACTGGGAACTTGTACGCACAGCGTTCGTAGACGGCTGGGCAGTACAGTATAAGGCTGCAAATCAGTAATTCCCTGCAGCAAAACACGAATCACATGTGAATAAAGCGGAACGGGGCAGCCCGATTCGGCTGTCCCGCTTTTCATCCTGAGGATGAACTGTTCAGATATCCGGAGCAGTTTTCTTAAAGGAATTATTGTCGGGGTATATTATTTTGAGAAAAAAGAAAAACACTGGGAGCACATCGCTCCGCGCGCCTCTTCGCCGCTGGGGATGGCTGTTTCTGGGGCCGGTCGTCGCGGCGTTTGCCATCGGGTTTGTGTGGCCTTTTGCGCAGGGCATCTACCTGTCTTTTTGTAAGTTCCGTCTGATTTCTGACGCGAAGCCCATTGGTTTCGGGAATTATATCGCGGCTCTCAAGGACCAGACATTTATTCACGCATTCTGGTACACGGCACTTTTTGCGATCGTCAGCCTTGTGCTCATCAATATATTTGCATTTGCCGTCGCATATGTCCTGACACAGGGGATAAAGGGGAATAATCTTTTCAGAACGGTATTCTTCATGCCAAACCTCATCGGCGGCATTGTCCTCGGTTATATCTGGTCCATGATCTTCGACGGCGTCCTGTCGCACTTCAATACATCGATTCTCCTGAACGCGAAGTACGGTTTCTGGGGTCTCATCATTTTGATGTGCTGGCAGCAGGTTGGATATATGATGATCATCTATATCGCAGGCCTTCAGGCCGTCCCGGAGGATCTGATCGAAGCGGCCAAGATCGACGGGGCTACACGCTCACAGACGCTCTTTAAAGTGACCATTCCCAATGTCATGCCGTCGATCACGATCTGCACATTCCTGTCTCTGACCAATGGATTCAAGCTGTTTGACCAGAACCTGGCCCTTACAGCCGGGCAGCCGTTTACCATTCTTCCGGACGGCTCGACCGTCAAGCAGACAGAAATGCTGGCCCTTAACATCTTTAATACATTCTATGGTCAGGGAACAACTTCGCAGGGCGTCGCACAGGCAAAGGCGGTTCTGTTCTTTATCCTTGTAGCTGCCCTGGGTCTCCTGCAGCTGGCATATACCAGAAAGAGGGAGGTGCAGCAGTAATGAAACAACAGCAGACATTTGCTGCGGAGCAGCGCCGTAAGAATATTCTGACCGCTGTGTTCAGCATCATATGCGTTATATACGTACTTCCGGTGTTCTTTGTTGTGATTAACTCATTTAAACAGAACACCTATGTCAAGACCGAGACGTTTGCGCTGCCCAATGCTGTGAACGGAGCGGGCTTCAGCAACTTTATAAAGGGTATGACCTTCGGCAACTATCCATTCTGGGACAGTGTGAAGTACAGTGTAATTATTACGATCCTCTCCACCGCCCTGATTCTTCTCTTTACGTCCATGGCAGCCTGGTACATTGCCCGTGTGAATTCCCTGTTCTGCCAGATCGTATATTATCTCTGCGTGTTCTCGATGGTTGTCCCGTTCCAGATGGTCATGTTTACGCTTTCCAAGACAGCGGACAAGCTTCATCTCAATACGCCCTGGACGATACCGATTGTATATCTGGGGTTTGGTGCGGGCCTGGCGATCTTCATGTTCGTCGGTTTTGTGAAATCCATCCCGCTTGAGATCGAAGAAGCGGCCTCGATCGACGGCTGCGGCCCTCTGCGGACATATTTTGAGGTGGTATTTCCGATGCTTGTTCCGACACTGATCTCAGTAGGCATTCTCGAGATTATGTGGGTGTGGAACGACTACCTGCTGCCGTATCTGGTTCTCGATATCAATGTATACCGGACGATTCCCATCCATATTCAGTACCTGAAGGGAAGCTACGGTACGGTTGATCTCGGAGCAACCATGGCACTGATTCTTCTCAGCATCATACCGGTCGTCATCTTCTATCTGAGCTGCCAGAAATACATCATCAAGGGTGTTGCGGCCGGCGCGGTGAAGGGATAAATAATATGAGTCAATGGGGACGGTTCTCATTGACTCATTTTTAATTTCAAAGGGAGTCAATGAGAACCTTCCCCGCGGACTCAATTTCGCATCCAAAACGAGTCAATGAGAACCGTCCCCGCAGACTCACTAATACGCAAAAAATGAGTCAACGAGAACCGTCCCCGCTGACTCATTATCGTTCTGTTTTACAGTCTGCCGTACAGCATTGTGAGGCTGCGGATCCGTGACGCCAGCTCCGGTGTGAGTGCGTCGGCGGACATGCGCCACAGCCAGTTTTTTCCGAGTGTCGACGGATGGTTGATTCTCGCGGAATTGTCGAGACCCAGATAATCCTGCATCGGGATGACGGAGAGGTCCGCGACGGAAGAGTGCGCCGCGATGATCATCTTTTCGACGATCTCCTGCGGGTCGTCGGTCCGCACGTCGAGGAAGGCCTTTACCTTCGCGAGTTCCTCAGGAAGGATGCTGCGGGTCCAGCCGAGCAGTGTCTCATTGTCATGCGTGCCCGTGTAGACGACGCAGTTCTTCTCGTAATTGAACGGGAGATAGTCGTTGGCTCCGGTGGAGTCCCTGGAGTCAAACGCGAATTCCAGTACTTTCATATTCGGAAAATGCGTCCATCTTACCATTTCCCGGACCGAGTCCGTGATGTAGCCGAGATCTTCCGCAATGATATCCAGTTCCCCGAACTTTTCTTTAAGTGCCCGGAAGAGAGAGATTCCGGGTCCTTTTTCCCAGTGCCCGCTGACCGCCGTCTCTTCTCCGGCGGCGACTGCGAAGTATTCATCGAATCCCCGGAAATGATCGATCCGGATGATGTCGTAGAGTTCGAGACATTTTTCGATCCGGCGGATCCACCAGGCATACCCTGTATCCTCGTGTACAGCCCAGTCATAGAGCGGATTTCCCCAGAGCTGACCGGTCGCGGAGAATCCGTCTGGGGGAACGCCCGCCACCTGGCGGATTCTTCCCCGTTCATCTGTCTGGAACAGCTCGCGATGCGCCCAGAAATCGGCACTGTCCGGTGCGACGTAGATCGGAATATCCCCGACAATGCGGATCCCCAAAGAGTTGACATAACTTTTCAGAGCGTGCCATTCCCTTGAGAACTCATATTGCAGATATTCATAAAAGCCGATTTCTCCGCGAAGCTTTTCGGTCCATGAAGCGACCGCGTCCGCCTCATGAAGGGACAGCGGTTCTTCCCAGCTGTCGAGCGGCGCACCGCCGTGTACGTCTTTGACAGCCATAAAGAGGGCGTAATCCGGAAGCCAGAACGCATTGTTTCTGACGAACGCCTGAAAATCCGGGCGTTCCTTGTGGTCACTCCTCTCATAGGCGAGATGAAGGAGAGGAAAGCGTTTTTTGTACTGGGCACCGTAGTCAATGGACGACTCCTGTGTCAGCTCCGCAGCCGCACATTCCTCCTGGCTTAGGAGACCCTGACGGATCAGTTCCGGGAGGCTGATAAAATAAGGATTACCGGCGAAGGTCGAGAACGACTGATAGGGGGAATCTCCGTACCCGGTCGGTCCGACCGGGAGGATCTGCCAGACACTTTGTCCGGACTCCTTTAAAAAATCCGCGAAGCGATACGCTTCATCAGAAAAGCAGCCGATTCCATACGGTCCGGGGAGAGAGAAGATGGGAAGAAGAATGCCTGTTTTTCTCATAGTCATACACCTCGTCAATGATTTTTTGAAAGATGGTGCAGGGCAGTGTTCGGAATATCATATATCTTTGAGAACGGATACGATTGTCTTTTCCTGTGCGGCAGGCAGCGGCAATACGAAGTGAGCCGCAGCCATATAACCCGGCAATATGTCAGAAACGCTCATCTTCGGGAATCAGACTTCTAAGCACCGGCCAATACAGGAGCGAAGAGAGGTCCGCCGGCAGCGAGATCCCCATGAGAAAAGCGATGGGCATAAGACGCGTCACCTGCGTGAACAGGAAGAGACATCCGAGATGAATGACAAGGATTGTCACGGTTTTCGGGAAATTGGCGACGGCGAGGAGGGCCGCATTTTTCAGTGTGGCACGGAGGGTGTTTTCAAATTTCGCCATGAGCGGAAACGCAAAAGCCGCGACGGACGCTATAAGAACACCTGCTACGGAGATCGGGATGATGAAAAAATCCGGTATCGCGCTGCTTTGGGTAACGATCAGGTAGTCCATAAAGATAAAAAAACCCGCAGCAAGAAAGAGCATCCATACAGGCGTCGCAGTTTTTAAATTCCCCTTGAACTGTTTCCAGTATGTCGGGAGAATTTTACCTTCCGTTCCTTCCCGGTGCTGGATTATAATATAATGCATCGATGTGATGGCAGCCCCGGCCGTGACGATCGGGATCGAGAACAGAAGGGTGAGAAAGTTTAAGGCGACGAGTACCGTCAGCTCATTCATGCCCTTGAAGACGGGGCCGTCAAGTCCGAAAATCTGATTCATGGGATTCCTCTTTACTGTGCCGGCGTGATGCCGTATGTGTTTACCGGAACAAAGTCCGCAAGCGGACTGCAGCTTCTCCGCCTTTTATACATGAGGGGCGCGCAGCCGGACTTTGCGGTGCTGCCCGTCCCGCGGACGGGCATTCAGGCGGGCCGAAGTGAGGCGAAGACCGCCGCGTGGGCGGGATCCCTTAGATTCTCTCATATAAAGTACATGGAATCAACCTCTGCGGCGGAAAGTACAGGAAAGGTTTTCAGAAATGAAGAGACAGTGGTGGCACGGAAAAACCGCGTATCAGATCTATCCGAAAAGTTTTTGTGATTCGAACGGGGACGGGATCGGAGATCTGAGGGGGATTATCAGCAAATTGGATTATCTGAAAGATCTGGGGATTGATATCGTATGGCTCTCCCCGATCTACGTATCTCCTCTGGCGGACCAGGGGTATGATATTGCTGATTATTACAGCATAGATCCCCGATTTGGGACGATGGATGATATGGACGAGCTGCTTGCGGAAGCAGGTAAGCGGGATATGTATATTGTGATGGATCTCGTTGTGAACCACTGCTCGGACGAGCACGAGTGGTTCCGGAAGGCCTGTGCGGATCCATACGGGAAATACGGCAGATATTTTTATATTGAGAAGCTGGAAGCCCCCGTTCCGCCTAAGGAGAGGGAGGCGGACTGCGCCTATCTGGAGGACGGGCGGAAACTGCCGTCAAACTGGAGATCCTATTTCGGGGGACCTGTGTGGGAGAAGTTGCCGGGCCATGAGGATCTCGTCTATCTGCATGTCTTCCACAAAAAGCAGCCGGACCTCAACTGGGAAAACCCGGAAGTCCGCGAGGAGATCTACCGGATGATCAACTGGTGGCTTGACAGGGGGCTCGCCGGCTTCCGGATCGATGCGATCATTAATATTAAAAAGGCCCTGCCTTTTAAGAATTATCCGGCGGACCGGCCCGACGGGCTCAGCGATGTGCATAATGAACTGCATGAAGCAAAAGGCGTCGGTGAATTTCTGGGTGAGATGCGGGACCGTACATTTAAGCCGCACAATGCCTTTACGGTCGGAGAAGTCTTTGACGAAAAAGAGGAGGAGCTGCCGGATTTCATAGGAGATAACGGGTACTTTTCCTCGATGTTCGATTTCGCGGAGACGGTCTGGGGAAGCGGGGACGGAGGATGGCACGAGAGCCTTGCTATAACCCCCGATGCATACCGGGACTGTGTCTTCGGTACACAGGAGAGAATCGGTGATATTGGCTTCATTTCCAATATTATTGAGAATCACGACGAGCCGCGCGGGGTGAGCCGCTATATTCCGGAGGGAGAGGCGGATGTGACGGCCAAAAAGATGCTCGCGACGGTATATTTTCTCGTGAAGGGACTGCCCTGGATCTACCAGGGGCAGGAGATCGGGATGGAGAATTACCCATTTACCTCGCTCGATGAGGTGGACGATATATCGTCCATCGACGCCTATCACGTGGCGCGCAGGGCGGGTGTCTCCCACAATGACGCCCTTCGCCTGATCGGAAAATACGGCCGCGATAACGCCCGCACCCCGTTTCAGTGGACCGCCGGAAAGAACGCCGGTTTTACGGAGGGAACGCCTTGGCTCAGGGTGAATCCGAACTATCAGGAGATTAATCTGGAAGCCCAGATGCGGGATCCGGATTCGGTGTACTCCTATTACAGGAAGCTGACCGCGCTGCGGAAAGATCCGGCGTATGCGGAAACGCTTGTGCACGGGGACTTTGAGCCGTATCTGGCGGATATGCACAACGTGATGGCATATTACAGGAGGAGCGAATCACAGACGCTGCTGATTATGGCGAACTATCAGAAGGAGGCGCGGGAGCTCCCGCTGCCGGGAGCAGTCCGTCTGATCCTCAGCAATCTGCCGGAGGTCCCGATTCGGGAAGACAGCATCTTCCTTGAGGGCTACCAGGCTGTGGTGCTGGAAGAGTGAACCGCGGGGACAGGAACCGCGGCCGGCCGATAAAATTTGAAATTTCATTGATATTACAAGGAATATGAGCCATCGGAGGAGCGTCCCCGGTGGCTTATCTTGTCAAGATATCTCTTCCGTGATACCTTTTATAAAGACAAATAGAAATCATGGGGAGGTACGGCAATGTCCTGTACAACGATTCTGGTAGGAAAAAAGGCAAGCAATGACGGGTCCACAATGATCGCGAGGACGGACGACGGGCATTTTGACGTGAAGAAGCTCCTGGTCGTGAAGCCGGAAAGCAGCAGGAAGACGTATAAGAGCGTGATTTCCCGCGCGGAGATCCCGCTCCCGGAGCACCCGATGCGCTATACGGCGTGTCCCAGCGTGGATCCTTCGCAGGGAACCTGGGCGGCGACCGGGATCAATGCGGCTAATGTCGGGATGACAGCGACGGAGACCATCACATCGAACCCGCGGGTTCTTGCGGCGGATCCGTTTGTGACATACCGGAAGGCGAAGAAGAGAGGAGAAAAGGATGTGCCGGGCGGCATCGGGGAAGAGGATATTGTAAGTCTGGTGCTCCCTTATATTCACTCCGCGCGGGAAGGCGTTCTGCGGCTGGCATCCCTTCTGGAAAAATACGGCACCTATGAGCCCAACGGCATCGCTTTCAATGACGCGGACGAGGTCTGGTGGCTCGAGACGATCGGAGGCCATCACTGGATCGCGCGGCGCGTTCCCGACGACGCCTGCGTGATCAACCCGAATCAGTTCGGAATGGATGCATTTGACATGGAAGACGCGTTCGGGGAACAGAAAGCCCACCTCTGCTCCGCGGATCTGCGGGAATTTATCCGGGACAGCCATCTGGACCTCAACCGGGACGGCGTCTTTAATCCGCGGAATATATTCGGATCCCACACGGACTTTGATCATATCTACAACACGCCGCGGGCGTGGTTTATGGGCCGGTATCTGACCCCGTTCTCCCGCAGATGGGACGGGGAGAGTGCCGAGTTCACACCCGAAAGTGACAATATTCCGTGGGCTTTAGTGCCTGATCGGAAGGTGGCGGCAGAGGATGTCAAATATATGCTTTCCTCGCATTATCAGGGGACGCCGTTCAATCCCTACGCGGCGCATGACACCGGAAAGCGCGGGATCTACCGCCCGATCGGCATCAACCGGACGGGCGTCACCTCGATCTGCCAGATCCGGAGCGATGTGCCGGATGAAATCAGGGGGCTTGAGTGGATCTGCTTCGGATCGACAACATTTGACGCGGCCCTGCCTGTGTATGCGAATGTCTCCCGGATGCCGGCATATCTTTGCGACGTGACCCTTGACACGACGACAGAGAATTTTTACTGGGCAAGCCGTATGATCGGCGCTCTCGCAGATGCCAGCTACGGGTCCTGCATCCAGCTGATCGACCGGTATCAGAAAGCGGTGTTCACTGAAGGCCGGCGGATCGTGCGCGAGTATGACCGGCGGATGCGGGAGAGCGGCGACTTTACGCTGGCGGAAGATGCGAACCGGGAGCTCGCCGCTATGGCAAAGAGGGAAACAACGGAGACGCTCGGGAAGGTTCTTTTAGAGCGCAGCAAGGATATGAAGAACGGGTTCAACCGCGCAGACAATTAACGGGACAGGGGCGTGAATGGTGCCCCAATCTAATGAATATGTGTGGATCAGGGGGCCAAAAACGGGCCCCCTGACGAAAATGCGTGAACATCTTATGATGCAGTAAGTATTTCTATTACTTTTTCTTTTAACCGGGGAAGATCCTCCCTGCCGCCGGATTCCACGGCCTGTTTCCTGTCAAACACGGCTCGAAGCGTCACACGACGTCCCTCAAATGCGGCATATACACCCATGGCAGTGGTACAGTCCGCCTGCATTCTGCAGAAAAGATCGCGTTCCGTTTCAAAGCGCTCCCAGACAGCCGGATCCGTAATCCCGCGGAGGATTTCCGCGGCCTCCGCATCATCTTCCCTGCACTGCAGCGCAAGAATTCCCTGACATGCCGCCGGGATCATCTCATCCGGGGAAAAGGTATGTACTTTAAGCCCGGTGAGATCCGGCGCAAGGCGCGTTAGGCCGGCTTCCGCAAGTACAATTCCATCGTATTCTCCGCTGAGCAGTTTATGGATCCGTGTATTGATATTTCCTCTGATCTGCCTGCACTTTGCATTCGGAAGACAGGTGCGAAGCGCCATTTCCCGCCGGACACTTCCCGTGCCGATCACACGCAGGTCTTCCATTCTTTTTCCTTCCGCAAAGAGCAGACAGTCGAGCGGAGATGCGGCTTCCGGCGTGCCGGCGATCACAAGTCCGTCCGCGGTCCTGAAAGGAAGGTCTTTTCCGCAGTGTACCGCGATGTCCGCCGTGCCGGCAAGAAGCGCGTTCTCAATTTCCCGTACAAAAAGACCGTTTCCGCCGATCTTTCGCAGAGCGCTTTCCCGGTCATTATCCCCTTTTGTTTTTACCACCTCAAAGACTGTCTCGATACCGTTCCGTGCGAGCAGCCCTCTCACATATTCCGCCTGCGCGCGGGAAAGCAGGCTTCCTCTCGCCGCCACGATCAATTTCCGCATAGTTTCACCGCCTCTTAATGTCGAGCATTCCGTCTGCGATTTCATTATATGCTGAAGCGCCGTTCACCGCCTCGCGGGCGGACAGCGGAGCCGTCTAACCGCGCCGGTCTCCCGCAGACGTCCGCATATTCTGCATAATCGGAAGCATCCGTTTTGCCATCAGAGCAGCCAGCACACACAGCACAAAATCCGGCACCACTGTGCTGAGAAACCACACGGCGATGAGTTCACGGAATCCGATCGTCATTCCGTTTGTCAGGACATAGTTGAACATAATATAATAATAAATCAGTCCGCACAGGTAATACGACATTTCCCCGGCAAATGCAGCCGCGAGAAGCTGGGGAAATCCCTTTTTTTTCAATCCTTTCATTACTGCACCGGCAACGAACGCCGCCGCGGCGAACCCGATCAGAAAACCGAAGGTCGGCTTCATGACATAGGCGAACCCTCCCCCGTGCGCAAAGATCGGGAGACCGGCAAGACCGAGAATAAGATATGCCGTCACACTCAGAAACCCCAGTTTCGGTCCGAGAAGAAACCCTGCGAGCAGGGCAAAGAAAAACTGCAGCGAGAAGGTTACCTGGAAAAAGCCGAGCGGTATCATGATCTTGATAAACGCCCCGACAGCGATCAGGGCTACAAACAATCCGGAGAAAACGATGTCACGTACTGAAATGGATCCCTGATACGTTCTTTCTCTTTCTGTCATTATCACCCGTCTCCTTTCTCTATGGCCTTTAAAGCGTATGACAATTACCGAGTATATTCGGCTGCTCACTATAGTATCATATTTGTAAGTGCGGAACAATTTTTCCGGCAGACATTGATTTTTTTTATTTTTTGATGATCTTTCTGCAAGATTATTATAAAAACGGAAATATCCACAAAAGCGGCATTCCGAATTCAGTCACTATTCCGATATTGCATGCGGAAAGACTATTCGCTATACTGTTCCGCATAAGACAGATGTCCGGATACTTCACAACTTCCAGGGAAGGATTTCCGCCGGTGCGGTACGTCCCTCCGATCCGTTCATCGCAGACCCTTCTGTCTTTCCGGCATAACGTCTCCGTGTGCCGTATCACCCGGTTTTATTTCGAATAATGAATCTTAAAGTGGATTTGACGCCTGTGATCTGATTCGCGGGATGGCATTTTCACTCATTATTATATCCTTTTTTTGGGAGGGGGAGAGATGGACGGGAATCGGTACAGGATACTGCAGGCAAAGCTCATGGAAGAGCTGGATCAGCGCTCCGACGCGAACGACGCCGTGATCCGGGAGATCATCGATACGCTGGTACTAAGCGATGACGGAGAGCCGCGGCTGACACTTGGCGAGCGTGTGCGGATCAGCCGGGAACTGTTTGCTTCTGTCCGCAGACTCGATATACTGCAGGATCTGATTGACGATAAGAGTGTTACCGAGATCATGGTCAATGGACCAAACTGCATCTTTATTGAGAGAGACGGGCACATCGAGCGATGGAACCGCACCTTTCAGTCAGATGAAAAACTGATGGATCTTGTCCAGACCGTAGCGGGGGCGTGCAACCGGGTGATCAACGAGCAGCATCCGATCGTCGATGCGCGGCTCGCCGACGGCAGCCGGGTGAACGCGGTGATCTCCCCCGTCGCGCTGGACGGGCCGTATCTGACCATCCGGCAGTTCCCCGAGGAGGCAATTACGATGGAAAAGCTCGTCGGATATGGGAGCCTGACGGAGGAGGCAGCTGCATTTTTGGAGAAGATGGTGCAGTGCGGGTATTCGATCGTGATCGGCGGCGGCACGTCGGCGGGAAAGACGACATTCCTCAACGCGCTTTCCAATTATATCCCCGGGACAGAACGGATTGTGACGATCGAGGACAACGCGGAACTGCAGATCCAGGGAATCGGGAACCTCGTGCGGCTCGAGGCGAAGGAGGCGAACCACGAGGATATGAGACCGGTCACCATCCGGGATCTCATTAAGTCGGCACTGCGCATGCGCCCCGACCGGATCATCGTCGGGGAAGTGAGGGGCGGGGAAGCTGTCGATATGCTGCAGGCATTTAATACGGGCCATGACGGGTCGCTGTGCACCATTCACGCGAATTCCTGCGAGGACATGCTCTCCCGGCTCGAGACAATGGTCCTGATGGCGTTTCCCCTGCCCCTTCCGGCGATCCGGAGGCAGATCGCATCAGGCGTGGATCTCCTGGTACATCTGGGGCGCCTCCGGGACCGGTCGCGGCATGTACTGGAGATTGCGGAGGTGGACGGAATGCGGGACGACAGGGTGGAGACGCACAGCCTGTTCCGATGGAATGAAGCGGGCGGGGCTCTTGAAAAAACGGGAGATCTGAAGAAAAGATGGAAACTGGAGATGCGGGATGCGTGATGCGGTGAAGACGGATTACCGGGTGTATCGTTTTAAATTGAAAGAGCTGCTTTTGTACTGTGCCCTTTATGCGGCGGCCTCCTGCGCGGTCGGGTGGCTTTTCTTCGGACGGCCCGCAGCCGGTGCGGTTTTTGGGGCGGGTATGCCGCTGTACATAAGGGAGGTCAGGAAGAGCCTCGCTGCGCGGAGAAGGAAAAAGCTCACGGCGGAATTCCGGGATGCGCTGAACCTCTTCGCCGTTTCCCTCAAAGCCGGGTATTCTGTGGAAAGAGCTCTTCCCCTGACGGCCGCGGAGCTCACCTCCATCTACGGAAAAGAGGCCATGATCGTCAGGGAGTTCCGCTATATGGCGGGGCAGCTTTCCTTTCAGGTGCCTGCGGAACAGCTTCTGCAGAACCTGGCCCTCCGTTCCGGCGCTGAGGAGATCCGGAACTTTGCGGCTGTATTTGCCACGGCGAAGCGGAGCGGCGGAAATCTTCCGAAGATTGTCAGCCACGCTGCGGAGACCATCAGCGGGAGAATCGAGGTGGAGAAGGAGATCGAGGCGACGCTCTCGGCGAAGAAGATGGAACACAGGATTATGTCTGTGATGCCGTGCGGGATCATCCTGTATATGCGTGCCGGCTCGCCGGGATTTCTCGAAGTGATGTACACGACGGGCCTGGGAGTCGTGATCATGGCAGCGGCGCTTGTGCTCTATGCGCTGGCAGTCTATTGGGGTATGCAGATTGTGAAAATTGAAGTGTAAGAACGCCGGCTGCAGCCGGTATGTCCGCCGGGGGGTGAAGTGTTGCTGAAATACACTGTGTATATCGCTGTTGTTTTGATATATGCCGTCTTGTTCCTTGTGTCAGGAGGGCTGTTCCGGAAAACCGCGGAATTTCTTCTTAAGAAGATCGAAGCGCTTCGCGCCGTGGCGGACGCGCGGGCTTTGTCGAGGGCCCTTATGATCTTTCTTGGGGCTGTATTTCTCTCCGCGGCCATGACAGCCCGGGGGGATCTGGAGGATACCGCCAGGGACGGGTACCTTTTGCGGGAGGCGTACGGGGGTGCGGACGAGGAGAAGGACGTCGTTCTTGAGACGGAAAAGTCCAGCCAGGAGATCACTGTCCTGATCGAAGCCAGAAAACTGAGTTCCGGGGAGATTCGCGGACACCTGGAAGCAGCGGGAGACGGGCTGGGAAAAATGTTATTCAAAGACGGGCTCCGCCCGGATCACGTAGATGCGGATCTGTGTCTGCCGGATACGGTGCAGGGGCATCCTGTCCGCGTCTCATGGATGACAGATCTTCCGGAAGTCCTTGATTTTGAGGGACACAATCTTCTTATGCCGGGGAGCCCGGAGGAAGCAGGCGGGGGAATTCCTGTCACCTTGACAGCAGAGATCGTCTGTGAGGATGAGATCGCGGAGAAGGAATTTCCGGTCACCGTGTATCCGAAGAAGATGACGGATGCGGAGCGGATGGCCTATCTGGCGGAACAGGCGGTTCGGGAGGCGAATGACGCCTCGAAAGAGAAAGTCGTCCTCCCGGGCAGGATCGGGGGAAAAACGGTCGCCTGGAAGACGCCGGACGACGGAAGCGGCGTGCTTCTTCTCTTTCTGGGGATCCTGACGGCAGTTTTCTATGTCTATGCGGAAGAGGCCCGGAAGGACCGGGCGGAGCAGGAGCGGATCGAGCAGATGAAGAAGGATTATCCGGGGATCATCAGTAAACTGGTGCTGCTTTTGTCGGCGGGCATGAGCCTCCGGTCCGCGTTTGGCCGGATCGGTAGGGACTATCGCACAGGCCTCCTTGAGGGAGGACCGAAACGCGCGGGGTATGAGGAGATCGTTGCGCTGACGAAAGAGATGGAACGCGGAATCCCGGAGGCGGAAGCATATGCCAATTTGGGGAAAAGGGTCCATTGTCCGGTGTATAAGACGTTTTCGACCCTTCTTGTCCAGAACCTGATGCGCGGCGGCAGTGACATGGCGAGGCTCCTTATGCGGGAGGCGGATGAGGCGTTTGATGAGAGAAAGAAGAGGGCCAGGGTGCTCGGGGAAGAGGCGGGGACAAAACTCCTTCTGCCGATGATGCTGATGCTGTGTGTCGTGATGGCTGTCCTGATCGTTCCCGCCTTCTTCGCCTTTGCCTGAACCGCGTGAACAATACAGGAAGTGAAGCGGACAGCGGATGTCCGCTTTACAGGGGAGGTGTTTTCCGTGATCAATATGCAGACAGGTTTCGGCCCATATGTAACAGTCACCTATGCGGCAGCAGCCGCACTGTGCGATGTGAAAACGGGGAAGATTGGGAATCCCCTCATCATACTGGGGTGGACCGCAGGACTTTGCCTTCAGACCGCCTGGCAGCTGCCTTCGGCGCGGGAACCTGCGGAAGTGCTGCTCCGCGGTTCGGTGCAATGGCTGTCCGGGGCATTGATCCCGCTCCTTCCGGGCATTCTTCTGCACAGGCTTGGCATGATCGGAGCCGGGGACGGAAAACTGCTCTCCGCTCTCGGGAGCTGCGTCGGACCTGAGGGATCCGTCCGGATTATGCTTGCCTCCGTATTTTGCGGGGCACTGGTGTCGCTGCCGCTTTTGGTTTCCGTGACCGGGGTCCGGGAGAGACGGCTGTATTTTGCCTCTTATGTGCGGGAGGTTCTGGAGACGGGACGCATTCCTTCTTACCGGAAAGCTTCCGGGAGCCGGCTTCGTCCCGAAGAATTTCACTTTGCTGTCGCGGTATTTATGGCGGTTCTTCTGTACATGGGCGGGTATTTACCGCAGCTTTGATCCGATCCCGGACAGGCAGAAACGGTTCGGAGAAAAGGACCGCCGGAACAGGAGGAGAAAGGAAGAAAAGAATGAGAAAACAAGTGGTGGCCCTGATGGACTCGGAAGAGTCCTATACGATCCGGTTTATGGATTATGTGAATCGAAAGAAGAGCGCACCCTTCGAGGTCCGTGCATTTACAAGAAAGGAACAGCTCAGGCAATTCCTGGAGGATCACTATGTGGAACTCCTTTTAATAGCGGAGTGCGATGCCGATGAGGAGACGGAGAGTTTCCCGGTCGGAATGACGGTGTACCTTACGACGGATGTGTCCCGCGGATGTGCCGGCCGGCCCGCGGTCAATAAATACCGGGCGGTGTCGGAAGTGATTCGGGAGATCGTGCAGATTTACAGCACGAAAGAGCGGTCTTCACCGGGAGCTGTCATTAAGCCCCGCACGAATGTGATCGGCGTCTTCTCCCCGGTCGGAAGGTGCGGGAAAACATCTTTTGCCCTGGCACTGTGCATGCTTCTGGCAAGGAAGAAGGCGGCTCTTTATATCAATATGGAGAGCTGTCCCGGCCTGCCCGAAGAGCTGCCGTCCTCCGGCGGACATGATTTGAGTGAGCTGATCTACTACATCAGACAGAATGATCCGAATCTGAAAGGAAAACTTCTGACTGCCATAGCGGAAAACCGGCAGATCAGCCTGATTCCCCCCTGCGCGCAGGCGGACGAGCTGTTCAGTGTGACGGGCCGGGAGTGGAGGGAGCTTCTGCAGGTGATCCGCACGGAAACGCCTTATGAAGCCGTGGTTCTTGATCTCGGCGAGCTGCCGCACCTGCTGCCGGAACTTCTTTCAGAATGTGATGAGATTTATATACCGGCGTCCGGCGGCGCCATATCGAAGACGAAGATGGAAACCTTCGCGAGGAGGGCCGGTGCCAGGGCGGAGACCGTTCGCGAAAGAATCCACACAGTCACTCTTATGGAAGACACGGCAGCATTTGAAAGTGATAAGTGGTTTCAGAGGCTGACATATGGGGGTATTGGGAAAATGGCGGCGGAATGTATAGAACGGGAAGGCCTGTAACCGTCTGCTGCATTTTTTACCGGCAGGAGCAGCCGTCCGCATCCGGGCCGCGGCTGTTATCTCAAAAAATAATCCCGTGTACGTGTCCAGATCTCTTCCGCGATCGCATCGGGTGATCCGTCTCCCGGCACGATGATGACATTCTCCTCATCCTTCAGGCGCTCAAAGGCTTCAAAGTAGCGGCTCCTGGTTTCACGAAGCCGTCCTGCTTCCTCGAAAAGCTCCTTGGTGAGCCGGTTTGTCTCGATCCGTTCCATCGTGATATCCGGATCCACGTCGATAAAAACGGTCAGATCAGGGCGAAGCTTCTGCATCACCGGTTCATGGGCCCGGATGATATAATCCATCGGAAGGTCAACACTCTGATAAGCAAAGGAGGAGAAATAATATCTGTCAGAGATCACATGAATCCCCTGACTGAGAAACTTTTCCAGACCGTTGACGTCATTTTGAATGTGATCCAGACGGTCCGCGACGAACAGGGACGCGAGCACGTCATTGGATGTCCGGATGCGTCCGATCATGATCTGGTGGATCAGGCTTCCGATCGGAGAGTCACTCGGCTCCGCCGTGCGGCAGACGGAACAGCCCTCCGCTTCAAGCCGCTTTTTCAGTTTTTTGATCTGGGTACCCTTTCCGCTTCCGTCGATCCCTTCAAAGACAACAAATGCGCCTCTTTTATCTGCCATAATCCTTCCATCCTTTCGATTGCCTGGAGTCTCCTGTCAGCCGCTGGGATGAAGTCTTTGTTCAAAACAGTACAGAGCGGATGAGGGACTCGAACAGGATTATTTTACAGATGTACAGAGAAGATTACAATATGGAATCTTTGCCGGTCCGCACCGCCTGATGCAAAAGAGGATGTTCCGGCTGCCCGGAAGCCTGTTCTGTGCGGTGTGAAGACTGAAGAGAATGAAACATGAGGAGAAAGGAGAACCGCCTTGACAGTACGATATTATGATTATCTTGTTTACATAATGAGATGGCTTTTGCTGTATACGGAGCCCTCTGCAACTATCTATTACCGTCTCGAGGGGACCGATCAGAAAGCCGGAACCGGAGGTGAAGACCTTCCGCTTCTTTGCTTCTCTGCCCCCGGCGGCGGAGCAGATCCGGACCTGGAGGAAAGAGAGACGGGGCCGGAAGTGTATGGCCTTCGAACCGGCTCCTTTGATACCGCGGAGGAACAGGACAGCGACGGGAAGGCGGAATGGACTTTTCTTAACGATCTGCCGGATTTCCTCAGAGCCTCCCTTGCGTCCCGGCTCATCGGAAAGGGATATGAAGATGTCCGCGCCATCCGTCCGGATGATGTGATGCTTGAAATCTTTGTGATTACCAGGAAGGATTCGCTCATCTTCTCTATACGGATCGAACCCGGCTGGCTTTACGCAAAAGAGGCGGACGAACCGGAGTTTGAGACGGAAGCGTATCTGCGCGCTGCATTTTCAGGCCTTCCCATCCGGGGACGGCGGATGCTGACAACCGAAGAATATCGTCTTCTCGTCTTCCCGGAAGAGCGCGTACGGTTTGACAGCCTCAGAAAACTCAGGAAAAGCCTCGCGGATAAGCGGAATGTTTCCGCGTACGTGATCTTCTCAAACCGGGCTCTTTATGAACTGGCCAGAAAAGCTCCTTCCTGTAAAGAAGATCTGCTTGCGGTCAACGGAATCGGGGAGCGCACCTTCATGCAATACGGAGAGGATATTCTTGCGTGTCTTATGGAACATGGGAATACCCGCCCCATCCGGTTCCTTTTTACGGAGGATCCGGAGACAGAGGAGGTGTCTGCTTATCAATCGTCGGAGTGCGAGGAGATAGAGGCACTGATATAGAAGAGATACATACGCGATCGATCCGCCTGCAGGAGTACAGCTTCGCAGATTTTCTGAAATTGTATCTCCCGGGATCTGTTTGCAAAATCACCCCACAAGATTCATGGTTGCTTCACAATTTCCCGATATGGTATAAATATAGCGGACGGCAGGCGTCTTAGTGCTGCCGCCCGCCTTACAACGTATCCGGGGGCAGACGGAAGGTTTGCTCCGCTTGTATTGTATCCGCGCTTCAGGCGGAATAATAACAGGAGGGATTTATAATGAAAGTGACCAAAGACACAAACTACATGGTGACACTTGCCCTGATGGCGGCGATCGTGATCCTGCTCGCCAATACCCCGCTGGGAATGATCCAGCTGCCGATCATCAAGGCGACAACCGTCCACATCCCCGTCATCATCGGCGCTGTGATTCTGGGACCGATGGCGGGCGCTTTTCTTGGCGCGGTGTTTGGGATCTGCTCTCTTATCAGCAATACGCAGGCGCCGACACTTCTCTCATTTGCATTTTCCCCATTCCTCAGTACGACCGGAATTGCCGGAGCCCTGAAGGCTCTGTGGATCAGCATCGGATGCCGCATTATGATCGGCGTGGTCGCAGGCTGGGTTTATCTCGCCCTGAAAAAAATCAGGATTCCTTCTGCCGCGCGCCTGGCGGTTACGGGCTTTATCGGCTCCATGACCAATACCGTCATGGTGATGGGCAGTATATATATTCTGTTTGCAAAGCAGTATGCAGAGGTTAAGAACGTAGGGATGGAGGCTGTTTTCGGCCTCATCATGGGAACCGTGACCGCTTCCGGGATTCCGGAGGCGATCGCGGCCGCCATTCTGGTTGCCGTGATCGCGGAGGCTCTGAAAAGGGCCGGTATGCTGCGGCGCCTTCAGCCGGAACAGAAACACGGGATCGGAGTGTAACGAGCGGACAGGAGGGAATGTATGCTTCTGGCGATTGATATCGGAAATACCAACATTGTACTCGGGTGCCTGGACGAGGAGACGATCTGTTTCAGAGAAAGGCTGTCGACGGATCACAGCAAGACGGCTCTGGAATACGCGCTGTCTTTCAAGAATGTCCTTGAACTGCACGGGATTGCTCCGGAGGACATCTCCGGCGCGATTGTGGCATCCGTGGTACCGCCGATTACAGAACTGATGACGGAAGCGCTGGGGAAGTTTCTCCCGTGCCGCGTCCGGATCGTCGGGCCAGGACTGAAGAACGGACTTAACATCCGAATGGATAACCCGGCCCAGGTGGGAGCCGATCTGATTGTCGGGGCTGTGGCGGGTATCCACGATTATCCATGTCCGCTTGCCCTCATCGACATGGGCACGGCGACCACAGTCTGCGTGATCGATCAGGATAAGACCTATATCGGGGGCATGATTCTTCCCGGACTTAGAGTCTCGCTGGATTCTCTCACCAGCCGCACCTCACAGCTCCCGCGGATCGGCCTTGACCCGCCGAAGAGACTGATCGGGAAAAATACGGTTGAGTGTATGAAGAGCGGGATCCTGTACGGAAGCGCGTCCATGCTCGACGGAATCCTCGACAGAATCGAAGCGGAGCTCGGCATGGAGGTGACAGCTGTCGCGACCGGCGGCCTTGCAGGAAGGATCGTCCCTCTGTGCATACACGAAATCGTTCTCGATGACGACCTTCTCCTTCGGGGGCTCAGATACATTTACGAAAAGAACAGATAGATGCCATCGTCCGCGAATTCGACAGACTCCAATCGGGTTATAGGAGGAGAGGGAGGGACTATGCTTGAAGGAAAAACAGTGATTCTCGGCGTCACCGGAAGCATCGCCGCGTACAAGGCGGCGGACCTCGCGAGCCGCCTTGTGAAGCAGCACGCCGAGGTTCACGTGATCATGACCGGCAATGCGGCGAACTTCATTCATCCGATCACTTTTGAGACGCTGACAGGGCGGAAGTGCCTGACGGACACATTCGACCGGAATTTTGAGTTCGAGGTGGAGCACGTCTCACTTGCCAAGAAGGCAGATCTTATGGTCGTCGCCCCCGCGACGGCGAATGTGATCGCCAAGTTTGCCTGCGGGATCGCGGACGATATGCTGACAACGACGTTCCTCGCGTGCACGTGCCCCGTGTGGATCGCACCGGCGATGAACACGCGGATGTATGAAAATGCAGCCACGCAGGACAACATCCGGACCCTGAAAAGCCGCGGCATTGAATTCATCGAGCCGGCTTCCGGCCGCCTCGCCTGCGGCGACGTGGGAAAGGGAAAGCTGGAGGATCCATCTGTTATTGCCGACCGCATTCTGCATGCGATCGCGTATGAGAAGGACCTTCTTGGAAAGAAGAGTCTGGTGACGGCCGGCCCGACCCGCGAATCCATTGACCCGGTGCGCTTTATCTCGAATCATTCCACCGGGAAGATGGGGTATGCCGTCGCGAAGATGGCCTCCATGCGCGGCGCGGACGTAACGCTTGTTACGGGACCGGTCGCGATCGCGCCTCCTCCGGCAGTCAAAGTGATTCCCGTCACGAGCGCGGGGGATCTGTTCAGAGCCGTGACGGGGGAAGCGTACAGACAGGACGCGATTATCAAGGCGGCGGCAGTGGCGGATTACCGGCCGTCTTCCGTCAGCTCCGAGAAGATGAAGAAAGCGGACGATGACCTGTCGATCGCCCTCGAGCGGACAGAGGATACCCTGCAGTATCTGGGAGACCGCAAGCGGCCGGGGCAGATCCTGTGCGGATTTGCGATGGAGACGTCTGATCTCGACGCCCGTGCGGCAGAAAAATTAAAAAAGAAGAACCTGGATATGATCGTCGCAAATAACGTGAAGGTAGAAGGGGCTGGGTTTGGAACGGATACCAACGTCGTCACGATCATCACGAAGAAAGAAACGGTTCACCTTGAGAAGATGAGCAAGGAGATGGTGGCCATGCAGATCCTGGACAGAATATCCGGGATGATGCAGAAGGGGAAGGAGTAAAGATGGCTCTGACAGCAGCATTTATGGTGCCGCATCCGCCCATGATCGTTCCGGAGATCGGGAGAGGCGGAGAGAAGCAGATCGGGGAGACGGTCCGGGCATACGAGCAGGTGGCAGATGAGATCGCTGCGCTTGCCCCGGATACGATTATTATCACCAGTCCCCACACGGTCATGTACGCGGACTATTTTCACATCTCTCCGGGGAGGTCGGCAAAGGGATCGTTTGCGGATTTCCGGGCGCCGCAGGTTCGTTTTGAGGAGACATACGACGAGGAGCTTGCGGATCAGATCGCGGCATTCGCGGCGGAGAGAGGGTTCCCGGCAGGCGTTATGGGAGAGCGGGAGAAAAAGCTCGATCACGGGACAATGGTGCCCCTCTATTTCATAAGAAAACGGATCAAAAGCGGAAAGATCGTGCGGATCGGGCTGTCAGGCCTTCCTCTCACCATGCATTATGAGCTTGGGATGATGATCCGCGACGCGGTCACGAAACTTGGCCGGAGAGCTGTCTTTGTTGCGAGCGGCGATCTGTCCCACAAACTGCAGACCTACGGACCTTACGGCTTTGCTCCGGAGGGTCCGGCCTACGATGAAAGGATCATGGATGTGTGCGGGAGAGGCGCATTCGGGGAACTGTTTGACTTCGACGAGGCACATCTTGAGAAAGCGGCCGAGTGCGGCCACCGTTCCTTTGTGATCATGGCCGGTGCACTGGACGGCATGGCTGTGGAGGTGAAGCAGCTGTCCCATCAGGATGTGACGGGCGTGGGATACGGAATCTGCACGTTCTATCCGAAAGAACCGGATGAGAGCAGGCATTTTCTCAGCCGTCATCTGAAGGGACTCCTCGGGAAGCTTAAGAAGCAGCGGGACCGGTCGGACGCCTATGTGCAGCTTGCCCGGCTGTCTCTTGAGACATATATCCGCGAAGGCAGAATGATTGACGTCCCCGGGTGGGTTCCATCGGAGATGCGGGAGAAAAGGGCGGGGACCTTTGTCTCCATCCATAAGCACGGGAAGCTGCGCGGATGCATCGGAACCATTGTGCCGACAGCCGGATGCGTCGCGGAGGAAATCATCCAAAACGCGGTCAGCGCGTCGACGCGGGATCCGCGGTTCGATCCGATAGAGGAGGAGGAACTGCAGTGGCTGGAGATCCACGTGGATGTGCTCGGGGAGCCCGAGCGGATTGCGTCTAAAGCGGAACTCGATGTGAAACGGTACGGTGTGATCGTCACAAGCGGGAGACGGCGGGGCCTTCTTCTGCCGGATCTTGACGGCGTGGATACGGTGGATCAGCAGGTTTCCATCGCCATGCAGAAGGGCGGAATCCGCGAAGGCGACCGGATGACGCTCGAAAGATTTGAAGTGGTGCGGCATATGTAGGTATGCCGCCTCTGTCTTTTTACGGTTTCTGACACACCGCCGCATGATATGCGCGGATGGCGAATGTCCGCGGTCCCGGCAGCGGTACCCGGGCCTGCCGGGATCGAAGAGAAACAGCCGCCGGCACGTGTCGTCACGGGAAGATGGAAGAGGCGAAAAGAAGCAGGAGCAGGGGGATGCAGTATGGCTGTCTGTAATGTATGTTTTCACCAATGTAAACTGAGCGAGGGGCAGACAGGCTTCTGCGGGGCGAGGATCTGTGCGGACGGAGAAGTGGCGGCGCGCAATTACGGCCGCGTGACGTCTCTGGCTCTGGATCCCATAGAGAAAAAACCGCTTTCACGTTTCTTTCCGGGAAGCCTGATCCTGTCCGCCGGCAGTTATGGGTGCAACCTGCGCTGTCCCTTCTGCCAGAATGCGGAGATCTCCTGGTCAAAGCGGGCGATGGCATACGCGGAAAGGGCGGAATATATTTCCCCGGAGGAGCTGGCGGGGATGGCTGCATTTTATAAAAAGAAGGGGAACATAGGGGTTGCTTTTACCTATAACGAGCCGCTGATCGGATATGAGTATGTGCGCGATACAGCGAAGCTGGTCCATGACATGGGTATGAAAAATGTCCTCGTCTCGAACGGGACGGCCTCCCTCGATATCCTTAAGGAGATCGGGCCGTATATCGACGCGATGAATATCGACCTCAAGGGCTTTACCGATCGCTATTACCGGGATGTTCTGAAAGGGAGCCGGGAGATGGTGATGGATTTTATAGAAGAGGCGGTCAGGATCTGTCACGTGGAACTCACGACACTGATTGTGCCCGGTGAGAATGATACGGAGGAGGAGATGCGCGGCATCGCCGGCTGGATCGCTTCTCTTACAGATGCGGAAGGGAGGACCGTCGGGCCTGCGATCCCGCTCCACATCTCCCGCTTCTTCCCGCGGTTCCATATGCAGGACCGGCCGGCGACGGATGTGGGTCTTGTCCTTCGCCTCGCGGAAGTGGCGGGAGAACAGCTGCAGTATGTCTATCCCGGCAATATATAAGCACCGGGAAAAAAACACCGGGTTACGCCCGGGGCAGATCCTGAAGAAGGCCGGTGCGAAGAGGAGAACGCCGGGACTTGGCAGGGTACTGTGTCATCTGACGCTGAGCAGAATCCCGCGCTAAGTCCCGCGGGCGATATTTGAGCTTATCGGCTATCTGCCCTGGCGGCCTCCCGAATCTTCCGGTTCATTGTATTGAGAACCCGCTTTTTATCCAGACACCACAGCGGTGCGAGGAGAAGGGCGCGCGGCCCGTCCCCGGTCATCCTGTGCAGAACGGTTTTTTCCGGGAGAATGCTTACGCACTCCGCGATGAGATCCGCGTACTCATCGAGCGTGAAAAGAGGAAAGGGACATTCTTCATACTGCTTTGCCATAGCGGTTCCTTTTAAGATCTGCAGCATCTGCATTTTAATGCCGTCGAGCTCCGGGCGGAGACCTGCCAGATAACGGACCGTATCCAGCATGTCCTCCCTCGACTCGCCGGGAAGGCCCATAATGATATGAACGATCACGGTGACACCGATCGCCTTTAAGTTCCGGTAGCTCTCTTCGAATTGGGAGAGCGGATACCCCCGGCGGATCGCCCCGGCTGTCCGTTCATGGACCGTCTGCAGCCCGAGTTCCACCCAGACCGGTTTGACCGCGTTTAATTCCCTGAGAACAGCAAGGATTTCCGGCGGCAGGCAGTCCGGTCTTGTGCCGATGGACAGCGCAGCGATCTCATCCCTCGATATGGTCTCCATATAGAGCTTCCGCAATCGCTCCGGGTCTCCGTATGTATTTGTATAGGACTGAAAATACGCCACGAACAGATCGGCATTCGTCTTCGCCCGGATGCGCCGCTTCGCTTCTTCGAGCTGCTGCTCCACCGGGCCCGCCCGCGCGGCGAACTCTCCGGAGCCGCCCCCGGAGCAGAATGTGCAGCCGCCGAATCCGATGCGCCCATCCCGGTTCGGGCAGGTGCAGCCGGATGTCAGGGAGAGCTTGTATACCTTCTCTCCATAGGTACTTTTCAGATAGTCGGACAGGCGGATCAAGAGAAACCTCCGTGAATGGATTGTGTAAGATCCTCCCAACTATACCATTTCCAAAGGAAGGCAGGCAACGTGTGATATGGAAATCAACAGGGAAAAGATCAGAGCGGAGTTCTCATCCTATGTCTCTGCGTATGATGTGAGCGATCCGAAGATCGCGCTTAAGATTCTGCACACAGAACATGTGGCGGATCTGTGTGACACCATTTCAGACAGCCTTCACCTTGGGGAGGAAGAAAAGAACATCGCCTGGGTATGCGGCATGCTTCACGATATCGGGCGCTTCGAACAGGTCCGCCGATACGGCACGTTTTTTGACAGGAAATCCGTCAATCACGCGGCTTTCGGCGCGGATCTTCTCTTTAAGGAGGGACTGATCCGTCAGTTTCTGGAGGATACCTCCGAAGATCCGCTGATAGAGCGGACGATCCGCCTGCACAATGTCTACGCCCTCCCGGAAACGCTTTCCGACAGGGAGCGCATGTTCTGCCACATTCTCCGCGACGCGGATAAAATCGATATCATGAGGGTAAACTGTGAGACGCCCCTCCCGGAGATCTACAATCTGCCGGAGGAGGAATTCCGGACATCCGCGATCTCGGACGCGGTATTTGCCGATGCCATGCGCGGACTCAATGTCAACCGGGAACACTCAAAAACCGCGGCGGATTATGTTGTCGGACATATCTGCTTCGTCTACGGACTCGTATATCCGGAGAGTGTCCGGCAGGTCTCCCGTCAGGGGTATCTCCGGAAGATGCTGCATTTTGCGAGCGACAATCCAAAGACAGCAAAGAGATTCGCTGAGATTGGCGCGTCCGTTGAATCGTACCTTGCAGGCTTTCAGAATCAGAACAAGGAGTCATCACTATGAAAAACATGGATATTATGTACCGCCCTCCTTATGAGGCCCAGTCCCTTCTTCTTCTGGCAACGTCCGGCTGCAGCCACAATGCCTGCCGTTTCTGCACCATGTACAAAAATGTGCCCTTCGAGGTCGCACCGCTGGACCTCATCGAAAAGCAGCTTATCTACGCGGCTGAATACCAGCCCCATAAGACGCGGGCCTTTCTGGAGAACGGGGACGCCTTTACGCTGGACGCGGCGTATCTTCTTGAAATCGCAAAGCTGATTCACCGCTACATGCCGTCGATCGGGGTGATCAGTATGTACGCCCAGATCCAGAATATTATGACCAAGACGGACGAAGATCTCCGGAAGCTGGCGGCCGCCGGAATCGGTGAACTCAACATCGGACTCGAAAGCGGTGTGGACGATGTCCTCGCGTATCTGCGGAAGGGGTATACGGCAGCGGAGGCGGAACATGCGCTCATGCGGCTGCATGACGCGGGGATCCCATTCAGTGTCAATGTCATTTTCGGCGCGGCCGGCGCGGGACGAGGCACGGAACACGGGGAGGCAACCGCGCGTTTTCTCAATAAGGTGCAGCCATATCTGATCTTCACCGGGACGATTCACCCGGCCGAGGGCTGCGATATGTTCGAGGATATGCGGGCGGGGCGGTTCATAGAACCTGTATTTGAGGAGTATATTGCGGAGGAGGAGAGATTCCTCGAGACGCTTGCCATGCGCGACGCGGAGTATTTCGGCATTCATCCTGCCAACATCCTGCAGCTGCACGGACAGCTTCCCGCGGACAAGGAGAAGCTCCTTTGCAAGCTTCGGAAGGAACGCGCCGAAGCGGATCCCGCCCTCCTCTCAAAACTTCCGGAGCGGATCGGCCTCGAAGGAATGATCTTTAACTGGAACTAAAGACGCGGATGCATTCATATGGCCTGAGCGGCTTATGCTGCAGGGCGGCATTTTTACTGTCGAAGCTCAGCGATATCACCGCCGGAGCTTCGCGATGTTGTAGAAGAGAATGCCTGCAATGACAACGGCGGCGCCTGCGATGGAGAGCCGCCCCAGCTTTTCCCCGTAAAATACGGCCACCAGAATCGGATTTAAGATCGGTTCCAGCGCGTTGATGATCGACGCCGTGACGGGGTCTATGTGTGCTGTTCCGTAGGAGAAAAAGATATAGGCGACACCGATCTGTACGGCGCCAAGAAGAAAGAGCGGAATAAGCGCCGAGGCGCCAAATACCGTTTCCCGAAGGATCATCGGGGAAAACACAATTCCTGTGATGAGTTCCCCGATGAACATGGAGGAGAGGGCATCTCCGTCCTCAAACCGGTTCATCATGAACATTCCCGCATAGAAGATGCCGGCCATAACCGCACAAAGATCCCCCGCAATCTTTCCGACAGACAGACTTTCCAAAAAGAAGCACAGGATACCCGCGAGCACGACAAGAATGGTGCTGATCTCCAGCCTTCCCGGTTTCTCCCTGAAGAAGACGAACATCATAACAATAATCCAGATCGGCGCCGTGTACTGCAGGACGACGGCGTTGCCCGCCGTTGTCAGTTTTGTCGCGATGGAGTAGAACGATGTTGCGAGCATGATGCATGCCGCACCTGCAAGAACGGTCCGGTTGAACCGGATCCTGTGCCGGGTGATGAGCAGATAGAGTCCGATCACGCATAATCCGATCAGGTTCCTGCCGCCGTTGATGGCGAGCGGATTCCAGGGAATGAGTTTAATCAAAAGGCCGCCCGTTGAAAACATGAGGGCGGATGCAAGCATGGCGAGGACTCCCAGCTGATTTGAGGAGTGCGTGTCTTTCGTTCGTGCAGTATTCATAGGAAGAATATAACAATGCGAAAACGGATTAGCAAGGTTTAATTGTGATTCATTATGGACAACCGCGCGGACTGCTTATTATTCCGGTGCCGATGGCAGCAGGGAAAAAACGGTACGGGACAGACCGTCCGGTGCGGCACGCAGCCGGTTTCCGGGGCGCAGTTCAGGGGAACAGGATCGGGAATAGTATGTCCATTTCGGTTTTTTTGTGATACACTCTTTAGTGGCTGCATTTTATGAAGGAAAGAGATGCGGGCGCAGCGCGTCCGCGATCCGCTTCGCTTTGTACGGCAGAAAGGAAGAAGAGTTATGGCACCAGCACCCATGGGCCGGGACCGGAAAGTGACCGGCAAGGCTAAAGATATCTACAAGAGGGGCGACGGGCTCGGAACGGGACCGGTCGGCTCATCCGGCGGTTACAGCGGAAAGACAGGGGGCTCGTCCTCCGGGGGCGGCGGTAAGAGAAGCGGCGGAAAGATGCCGCTCATCCTGATCCTTCTGCTCGTTCTCTTCGGAGGCGGCGGAGGACTGTCCGGACTCCTCGGGGGATCCGGGAGTTCGGGAACCGGTTCGACGAACGGAAACGGGACCGGCTTTTCCCAGGCGACGCCTGCCGTAACGGCGACGCCGAAACCGGGCAACGCCGGCAGCAATGCGTCCGGAAGCCAGAGCGCATCGTCTTCCCAGATGGACTCCTTTATCAACCAGTTCTTCGCGGGCGATCCGTCGACCTTCACGTCGAACGGAGGAACGACGCAGTCCGCCGATGAGACCACAGCAGATGTTTCCGTGGCATCCGGGTCCCGCGAGAAGTACACAAAACTTCTCGGAAACGGAAAAGACACCGTCACCATCATGGTTTATATGTGCGGGACGGATCTTGAGTCGAGAAGCGGCATGGCGACTGCGGATCTCATGGAGATGACGAAGGCGGACCTTACGAACGTCAACATCATCGTATACACCGGCGGCTGCAGGAGATGGCAGAACAACGTCATCAGCAGCTCCGTCAACCAGATCTATCAGGTGAAGAACGGGGGACTCTCCCTTCTTATCAAGGATGCGGGCAGCGGCGTCATGACCGATCCGTCCACGCTTGCGTCCTTCATTAAGTGGTGTTCGCAGAATTAATCCGCGAACCGCAATGAGCTGATCTTCTGGGACCACGGCGGAGGCTCCGTGAGCGGCTACGGCTACGACGAGAAGAACGCCCGCGCCGGCGGCATGACGCTCGAGGGCATCAACAGAGCGCTTTCGAAGGCCGGCGTGCGCTTTGACTTCGTCGGATTTGACGCCTGCCTCATGGCGACGGCCGAGAATGCGCTGATGCTGAACAGCCACGCCGACTATATGATCGCATCCGAGGAGACCGAGCCCGGGATCGGCTGGTATTACACGGACTGGCTGACGCAGTTCTCGAAAAATACATCCATGCCGACCACTGAGATCGGCAAGAGGATCGCGGATGATTTCGTGAAGGCCTGCAACGCCAGGTGCCGCGGCCAGCAGACGACGCTTTCCGTCATCGATCTGGCGGAATTCGCCAACACGGTTCCGGATAAGCTGACCGCATTTGCGAAGTCCATCAGCGCGCTCATCGAGAAGAAGCAGTATTCACAGGTGGCGTCGGCCAGGAACCAGACACGCGAGTTTGCGCGGAGCACCCGGATCGACCAGGTGGATCTCATCGATCTCGCCAGGAATATGGGGACGCAGGAGGGCAGAGATCTCGCCGCGGTCCTTGAGGGAGCTGTCAAATACAACAACTATAACAACATCTCGAAGGCGGGCGGCGTCTCCATCTATTTCCCGTACCAGAGTATCTCTAAGGTCGATTCGGCGGTCAGCACCATGAATGCGATCGGCATGGATTCGAGCTACGGGGAGGCGATCAAGGAGTTCGCGTCCCTCCAGACCTACGGACAGGTCGCAGGCGGCGGCACGAACAATCCGTACAGCTCCCTGCTCGGAGATTACGGAATCTTCGGAACCGGAAGCGGATCCGGATCCTCGTCCGGCTCCTCCTCGTATTCAGCGGACTACGGTGCGGACGCGCTCAGCCAGCTTCTCGGGGCGTTCCTCGGAGGAAATTACAGTTCGATCTCCGGACTGTCCTCCTCGAATACCGGATATCTGAGCGGAAGGGCGCTCGGAGTGGAAGAGACCGCGGAGTATATCAGCGCGAATCATTTCGAGGGCGATCAGCTTCTGTGGCAGGAGGACGGCGGAGAGTATAAGATCTCCATCGCGGACGACCAGTGGCAGTATGTACACGGCGTCGACCTCAATATGTTCTACGACGACGGGGAAGGCTATATCGACTTCGGTCTTGACAATGTGTACAGCTTCGATGAAGCCGGCAGATTTGTTGCGAATACGGACAAGGTGTGGCTGTCATTTAACGATCAGATCGTCGCTTACTACCACGAGAACACGGAGCAGGATGGCGAGAAGTACGCGATCACGGGCTATGTCCCGGCGCTTCTCAACGGCGACCGTGTGAACCTCATCGTAGTATTTGACAACGAGGATCCGTACGGACGGCTGGAAGGCGCGCGGGCGGTCTATAAGGACGGCGAGACGGAGACGGTCGCGAAAACCATGACGGAGATCAAGAACGGGGATACGATCGATTTCCTCTGCGACTATTATACCTATGACGGGGAATATCAGGATTCTTACAAGTTCGGGGATCCGCTCACGGTGACGGACGATCTCACGATCGGAAATTCGGAGTTCTCTGATCAGGGCAGCGTCATGATTACGTACCGCTTCCGCGATCTCTATAACCGTGAGTACTGGACAGCACCGATTCTGGTCAAGTAGAAGAAAGTATACAGACAGATACAACGAAAAGGAGACAGGACAGCCTGCCTCCTTTTTTTGACGATATAGAAAATGCTTTATCTGAGCTGCATCGCGAGCCGGTCCGGATTGGGGGAGTAGGAGAGAGCTGTCTCCTTCGTGATCCTTCCGGAGCGGAAGAGGTTCAGGAGAGACGTATTCATCGTGACCGCCTGCGGGCCGGAAGTCTGAATGACACCGTCGATCTGGTGGAGCTTGTTCTCCCGGATCATGTTGCGGATCGCTGTGTTGACCATCATAATCTCGAAGGCCGCCGCGACGGAGCCGTCGACGGTGGGGACCAGCTGCTGGGAGACGACCGCCTCGAGCACGCTGGAGAGCTGGACGGCGATCTGGTGCTGCTGCTCCGCCGGGAAGACGTCGATGATGCGGTTGATGGTGTTCGACGCACCGATCGTGTGAAGGGTGGAGAACAGGAGATGGCCGGTCTCGGCGGCGGTCATGGCGACAGAGATGGTCTCAAAGTCGCGCATCTCGCCGAGGAGGATGACGTCCGGGCTCTGCCGGAGAGCCGCGCGGAGGGCAGTCACATAGCTTTCCGTGTCGACGTCGATCTCACGCTGGGAGACAATGCTCTTCTGATGCCGATGGAGATATTCAATGGGGTCTTCAAGCGTGATGATGTGGGAGTTCCGCGTCCGGTTGATGTGATCGATGACGCAGGAGAGCGTCGTCGATTTTCCGGATCCGGCGGAGCCGGTCACAAGAACCATTCCTTTTGCCAGATCCCCGAAGCGGATAATGGCGTCCGGGATGCCGAGAGCTGCCGGATCGGGCATGGCGAAGGAGATGATCCGGATCACCGCGGAAAGCGAGCCGCGCTGCTTAAAGGCGCTGACACGGAAACGCGAGAGACCGGGAATCGCGAAGGAGAAGTCATCGTCGCCTTTAGAGGCGACTTTTGCGCTGTCGCGTCCTCCCGCGAGCGCGTAGACTTCTTTTATGAGCCGCTCCGTGTCGGCAGGCAGGAGTCTCTCCGACGACTCCATGTAGATGGAACCGTGCTTTCGGAACGAAAGACCGAGCCCCGCGACGATAAATACGTCGGAGGCGCCTTCGGATACGGCCTGCTGCAGGATATCGGTGATTGTCATATGCATCTCCATTCCGCCGTGTTTTTTGACCGCGGCACATAGTATATCTCAGTAAGGGACAGCTCCTCTGTTCAGCTTACCAGCCCAGCCGTCCGTCCGTCATGAGGTTCAGCGTATTCTCCACTTCCCTGCCCACGTTGGACATCACCTGCCACCGGGTGATGATATAGCGGGGCGCTTCCGCTGTTCCCGCAAGGCGCGCCTCGACATCCAGCTCGTCGCTGTCGTCGATGGAGACGGTGAATGCAAGTGTCTCCAGTGCGCCGTCCGGATTCATCACGGCCTCGTCGGTATATTCGTGGATGGTCAGCTCCGCCATATCCGAAGCCGCCTGATAGGCCAGATTCTTCTCAGCGCGGATCTGCGCGGCCGTCAGATCGTTCCTGGCCTCGGCGATGGAAATCGCCGCGAAGGTCAGAAGACACAGGATCAGAAAGACCACGAGAAGAAGAGAAAGCCCGAAGGTATGGGGGCGGATCTCATTTTTTTGTTTCACGTCCGAAACCTCACTTTGTAAAAATCGCTTATGTCATGTCTTCCGCGGGTGGATCTTATTTTCCATAACAGGAGAAAAACCACCCGGCGAAACGGCACCATGTCCGTCTTTTACGCGGATTTCAGGGATTCTGTACCGCTGTCAGATAATGCGAGAACGGGATGGATGTGACCGGTTCCCCTTCCGCATCGGAATTGGCGTAGTAGGAGACCGTTCCCTCCAGGACGGACTCAAAGTCTATTACGTCAGCACAGATCAGGTGCTCCCCGCCATGCGCGGGGATCCGGATGTTCATCCGGACCGTCACGGCCTCCATCTCTGCGTCCGGGTAAAGCGCGGTGATCTTCTCCCGCACTTCCTCCGCGGTGTCGCAGCTGCGGATGACTTCCACGACGGAGGCGGTCTCACCGGACGCTGTTCCAAGCAGCGTCGCCTCCGCGCTCATGTTGTGGGCCCGCACGAAAACGGAGATGGCGGCGGCAGCGGCGACCGCAAACAGGGTGATCGCAAGGATCAGTTCCATAAGAAAGAGGAACGAGGAGGAGATTCTGTTTCTCGCGGGTTTTCCTTCGCGCATATCAGGCCTCCTTTCCGCTTCTTACGGCGATGAGACCGGAGACGGACGTCCGGTCCTCCCCGGTGCAGGTCAGCCGGATGAGCCCGTCCCCGAGATCCTCCGCGGAGAAGGCGGCAAGGGGCAGGATCTCCGTCCCGGTTTCCGGCAGCACCTCCGCGTTCCGTCTCATGAAGAGCTCCCGGAGGGAACCGTCATAGAGATAGATGTATGTGACATAGTCCGCATGATCGGGATCACTGATGGCCAGGACCTCTTCCCCGTTAAAGGTTTCCGTCCCGATGGTTCCTCCCGCGTCGTTTCTCCGGATCTTCTCCGAAATATACGCGTACGATGTGCGGGCGGAGTAGTTTCGCGCTGCCTCATCGACGCCGTGCTTATAGATTCTGGCCGAGAAAAGGATTACCGTGATCGCTGCCAGAGCGAAGATGCAGAACAGAATGACCGGGAACAGGATTTCAATATGATGCTTTGTGGTTTTATGATTCGGCATCGTCTTCCGCATCCTCCTCCCCGTCCGTGAGATCGCGCTCGATCACGGTAAACTCCGGCCGCAGGTTGTCCCCTCTTATGTGGTAGTCGACATAAAACAGGTCCTCACTGTAGCGCAGGCCGTAATGCTGCGTGAGATAGTAGACATCCTCCGGATAGTGGCCCTCCTGTGCATAGCACTCCGTGATATCGCGCGTGAGGGCGCTTACAAGAGACTCCTTCTGCCGTTTCCGGGTTCCGTCTCCGACACTTCCCACCGCCGTGAGAAACAGGACGATGAGACAGGCGAAAAGAGCGAGGGGAAGGAGAAGCCCCGCTTTTCTGTTCTTCTTTTTATTACTTCGAAATGCTGCCAAGGAAACGCTTCCTCCGTGTTCTGCAACGGCCCGGCTAAAAGAAGTGCTGAACCGTTCGGGTTAGTTTAAATTGAGCGGCATCCGGAATCACATGGAACTCATGAGCCCGAGAAGCGGGAACATGACGGAGAGCATGATGACACCGATGGCGGCGGACATCAGGATCACGAGAAGCGGCTCCATCGTCGCGAGCCGGTTATTGATCTTCGTATCAATTTCATCCTGATACATATCCGCGATCTCCCCCATCACGCGGTCCAGCGTGCCGGTTTTCTGGCCGATGGAGAGCATCCGGCTGTAGATGCCGGAGAAAATGCCGCGTTCGGAGAGAGCCGCCGCGAACCCTTTTCCCTCCATCATCTCACTCCTGCACGCTTCAAGCTCTTTCGTGAAATCCGGGTCTTCGCTCAGCCCGGAAGCCATCTCCATACCCTCATCGGGAGTGAGACCGGCAGCGAGCGCCATGGACATGGCATCCGCAAAGCGGCAGGCGGAGACTGTGCGGCGGGATTTCCGGGCTGACGGGAACCGCTGCGTGAAATTCCGCATCGCAGATTGTCCCGCATCCGTCCGGAAGAGGATGAAGATGAGAATGAGGACCACAAGGATGAGCAGGATAAAGATCACCGCGTAGGCGCGGATCGCGTTGCCGATCCCCAAAAGTACAGCCGGAAGGCCGGTCATCTCGGCGCCGAGGCTCACAAACACCTCGTTGAAGACCGGCATGACCTTTACGAGGAGCAGAATGATCACCAGCAGCATCATCCCGGTCAGGATCATCGGGTAGAGAACCGCGTTCCGTGTGCTTTTGCGTATGGAATCCTCCCTGTCATAGTGCTTTTCCAGGGCATCCATGACGGAATCCAGGTTGCCGGTGCGCTCCCCGATCTCCGTCATCTGCACAAAATACGGCGGAAAAGCGCCGCTTGCGGCCAGCGCGGGAGACAGATACCCTCCGGTCATCATTTCGTCGAGAATTGTCCCGAGAATCTGCTGATCCCGGGAGGACTCCGCATCCTCTTTCATGATGGAGATACCCTCCATTGCGGAGATGCCGGCGTGCAGCACAAGCGACATCTGTTCCGCGAATGCGGAGAGCTCCGCGTTGGTGAGGGTGCCGTTTCCTTTGTTTTGAGCCTGCTCTGTCGTGGACATAAAACGTGATTCCTTTCAGGAGTGATAGGAGATTTCAAGTTTTCTTATAACCAGTCTCTCCGGCTCCCGTTCGCAAGCCTGCAGACGGGAGCAGAGGGATGTTCACACGGTTTAATATATACATACGGGGGTATAGCGGGACGATCTGTTCAGATATGACCGGATCCGGTCCGGCTTATTGCATGCCCCAAGTGTCGGGTCGACAACTGACCAGGTGCCGGCAGTCACATCGAACGCACCCCCTACGGTTCCGGACTCATCGGTTTGAACGCTGACCCACGCGTGATACATCTCGCCAAGATACCCGGTCTCCATGCGGGCCGGGATACCGACGCTCCGCAGCATGGCTGTCATGAGTGCCGCGTAATCCGGCGCGACGCCCGTCCCTGCACTGAGAGTGCCGTTCGGGGACGGCACATAATCCACCGGGGCGTTCGCCGCAAGCTCCGTGTCGTATGACACATGGCTTATGACATAATCGAAGACAGCCTGCGTCATGGCGAGCTGTGAGGTCATCCCCTCCGTGACTTCCCGCGCGGTCTCTGTGACCGCATCCCCGTCCTTATAGAAGATGACGCAGTTTCCTCTTAAAAATGGAGCCGCTGCATCCGCAGCCTCCACATCCAGTCTCCGGGAGAGCAGATAGGCGAAGCGGCTGCTTCCGGGGACCTGTTCGAGAAGGTCGATCCGGTAACTGCCGTTTCCGCCTGTGAGCGGAACCGTGTAGGTGGAGCCGTCATCTTCGGCAGATGCATTCCCCAGAGGATAGGACGCGCGGCTGCCGTCCGGGGAGAGGACTTCCACGCGGAAGCGGTCCGCGTCCTTCGGGATGTTAACGGTAATAAAACCGTCCGCGGCCGTCTCACAGGCAACCGCTGCGGGAAGGGAATCCGTGACAGCGGCACGCACCGGAAGACAAAACGCGGTGAACAGGAGGAGGACCGACAGGATCAGCTGTGTATTTTTTTCTCTGAATCGCTTTTTCATACTGCAAAGTATATCATATTCGAGAAAGTTTTCGAATAGAAATGCATTTTTGTTGCTCTTTTTTTCAGAATCAGTTATGATACAAGATAGTAGTAACATGGGATTGGTTTTTGCTTTTTTAAACGTTTTATGCGTGACTGCGGCATAGGGGGCTGCCATAAGCGGCAGCGTGCGCGCGTGTCCCGTCATTAAAATTTCCTCTTTAAGGGGTATGTATGGCAGAAGTAAGAAAAACAATAATGGTTAAGACCTTCCCGCGCCTTGTGATCAGCGATGGGAAAACGACGGTGACGGAGAACGATATCCGGTCGGATATGGTCATCCGTCTCTTTGCCTATCTGATCTGCAGCCACAAGAAGGTGTGCGGAGCAGAGGAACTGGCGGCTGCTCTGTGGCCGGGGGACGAGAGTGTCAATCCGGCAGGGGCTCTTAAGAACCTCGCCTACCGCCTCCGGCAGATCATGAAGAAATATTTCCCGCAGACCGATTTCATCCGCACGGGCCGCGGCGGATACTCATGGAATCCGGACCTGCCGATCTGTCTTGACGCCGATACACTTGTGTCAGAGATCCGCAAAGCTGAGAAGACGGAGGAGCTGGACGGGAAGATCCGGCATTACAGTGCCGCATTTTCCGTATATAAGGGGCGGTTCCTGGAGAGCATCGCGGAGGACGCGTGGGTTGTCCCGAAGCTCGCATCCTATGAGAATCTGTTCCGCGAGACGGCGAGCAATTACACGGAGCTTCTCGGGATGACCGGGGACTATATCGAGATGGAGGACGTTGCCCGCACGGCGATCGGGATTGATCCGCTCGAGGAGAAGTTTCATATGGCGCTCATCCGGGCTTTGGTGGCGGAGGAACGTCACAGTGACGCCGAGGAACATTACCGGGTGGCGGCAAAACTGCTGTATGACAACCTGGGGATCGGCCCTTCGGAGGAGATGAAGCGGCTCTTTGACGCGGTGATGGAGCAGGAACACCGCCAGGAGACGGACCTTACGGTGATCCAGGAGGAACTGCATGAGGCGGAGACGCCGCACGGCGCATTTTACTGCGAGTACGGCGTGTTCAAGAAGATCTATGAACTGGAGGCCCGGCGCACGGCCCGTATGGGCATGACGATCTTCCTGTCCCTCATCACGATGCACGCGGCGGGAGAGGCGAATGAGATGTCCGGGAAGGGGCGCGACGTACTGGACCGCGGGATGGCGCAGATGCTGGAGGTCATGATTGACTCTCTGCGTACCGGCGACGTCTGCACGAGATACAGCGCCAACCAGTACCTGATCATGCTGCCGGCCTGCCCGTATGAGAACGCCCGGGCAGTGACGGAGAGAATCCTGAAGAATTACGAGCATGTGAAGAGGCGGGCGAAAGTCGAAATCGGATACACCCTCAAGGAAATGGAGCCGGCCATGGAGGGCATGCACGGCAATCCGGTCTGCATCCCGTCTACCCTGCGCGTTTTGATCGACGTGCTGGACGCGGAAAACGGGCACTTTTCGGGCAGAATCACCGGCATCGCCGTCGAGCGGGATCAAACCTTCCGCGGGACGCAGGAGTTTCTGCGCGTGACAGATACGCTTCTTAATAAAATTGGAAGGCCGCAGCCGGGAAGGCTTCCGCGCCACTTTACGGGCGGCGAGAAATATGTTTCCTACAAAGCAAAACCGGAACTATTCCGGCCGGCCGAGGAGATTATGGAAAAGAAAGGCAATGCCGCGACATACGATCTCGAGTTCCGGTCCAGATCCTACAGTACATGGCAGGGATTCCTCTATGAGGAAGGCGGAAAGGAACCGGCATATTTTTCCAGCGAACTGGAACTGCTGAATCTGATGCTCGGCAGCCAGGAGAGAGGGGAGGTGTAAGAGCTTATGAAGAAAGCGTCATTTGTTGTTGACATCCTGGATACGAGGAATCATACGTGGCAGGGAAAGCTGTACTGGGTGAATGAGAACAAGACCCGGACGTTCCGCAGCGCGCTGGAACTGATGCAGCTCATAAGCTCTGCCGTTGAGCCGGATGAGATTGCCGATATGGAAGAAGAGGAAGATCTGGCGGTGCAGTCCCTGTAGGGAAAGACGTCTGCCGTGCATGAAGCGGGCGGAGCAAATTTCTTAAATTTTACTGTCAGGACTTACAATAGACACACAGATGTGTTACTCTGTTTAATCGGATAGTTTTTGTACCATATTTTTTACAAAGACAATGAGTATATAAGGGGTTTTATCTACGAGGACACTTCCTGTGGCCGGAAAGAGCTTACGGAAGAGCGCGGGCACCTGGGAGCGGAATCGGACAATCATCAGAAATGCGGAGGGGCAGAACGGGGATTATGTTCAATCGATATTTCAAACAAATGGCAGCAGGTGTGATTGCCTGTGCTCTTGTTATGTCCGGCGCGGGCGCCGTGTACGCGGAGAGCCAGACGGAATCCGCGGTGGTTTCGGAGGTGTCTCCCTCTGAGACAGAAAGCGGAGGGGAGGTGACTCCGGGTACGGAAGAGACGGAAGCCGAAGTGACGCCGACACCGACGCCGGAGGCGGCACCGACACCGGAAGCGGAGGCAGAACCGGAGACAACACCGGCTCCGACCAGTGCCCCGGAAGCGGCACCTGCAGAGGCGGCACCCCAGACGGAGAGCGGGACGGAGAATCCGCCGGAAACATCTCCGGAGCAGCAGCACACGGCGGAGCAGGACCCGCAGAACGCCGGAGAGGATGGCGAGAATCCCGATTCGACGCCCGGGCAGCCGGAAACGGAGACGCCCAAGGCGGCCTCTTCCTTTACTTTGACGATCGATTATAAAAGTGCGGACAATACAGAAGCGCTGATTCCGGAACCGGAGCCGCTGATCTATGTGTATCTCGAGGAGAAGTCGGAGGCGGAAGACCGGGAACATCACTTCGCACCGGCGGCCTTTAATACCAATAAATCGACGGCGCTGATCCCGGCTATCGGTGCCGGAGAATACAATCTGACGCTCTATACGGCCGATGACAAGGCCGCGGCGGATGCGGCGTGTACGGATCAGGCGATCCCGAACACTTCCATATTTAAGGCGGTCGGCGAAGCGGGCCAGATCGGCGCTTTCACGCTGCAGTCCCTGCCGGATTCCCAGACCATTAAGGAGACGGCGACGTCGCTTGACCTGCACGCGATGGCCGGCGACGCGACGTTCAACGCCGGGGGAATCAAGAAGATCTCCGGCATCACGAAGACCGACAAGGTGTTCACGTTTGAACTCTACCGCGCGGATGACAAGTATGCGGTCAAAGAGAAGCTCTACGAGGCAAAGACAAGCGGGACGATCACGTCGGCGGACGGTCTGCCGTTCACGTTCGGCAGCATTGCGTTTACGAAAGCCGGAACGTACTACTATGTGGTAAAGGAGAAGGCGGACGACGCAAAAGAAGGCTTCACGTATGATACGGCGGAATACCATCTTTCCGTGAAGGCGGAAGAGCAGGGAGGCTCCGTGTGCGTAAAGGAGATTGCAGTCGCTAAAGGAACAGCCGCAGCTGCCACCGTCAAGTTCAGTGCGGTCGCCGGACCGAAATTCAGGATCGACGGTATCAAACCTGCCGATTACGAACTTTACGGCTATACAACAAAGAAGGAAGATCTGATTGATGCCGCGACGGGTTTGCTGAAAGACGGCGCGAAAAAAGCCGAGACAGATACTCCATCGACAGGTGATACCCATCTGCAGGCAAAGTTCCCCGCGTCCGGGGAAGGCGTGTACTTCGCGCTTGTGAAGACGGGCAGCAAGGTACCGGAGGCGGTGATCGAGGTGACGCCCGGAAAGGACGGCGCCCCCGCGAGGTGGAATCTTTCGGGGAGCGGCTGTGAGTTCCTCAATACTTACAAGGCTGCGTCTGTGACCGAGACCGTGGGCGTGAAGAAGGTCGTGAAGGGCAATCCGGAGAAGACGGAGACCTTTACCTTCCTCATGAAGCGCACGAGCGGGAAGAAGGTCAGTGAGGTGACGATTAAGGGAAGCGGGGAGGCAACTTTCCCGAAGAGCCTGAAATTCAGCAAGACCGGAACGTATACCTATGTGGTAACCGAGACTGCGGGATCGACGAAGAACATGAAGTACGATTCGTCCTCTTACAAGGTGGTCTTCAAGGTGACCGACAACGGCAAGGGAAGCCTTGTGGCAAAGCGCACCATCACGAAGGGCTCAAAAAGCGCGAGCAAGGTGACCTTCACGAATACCTATACGGAGCCCAAGGTGGATCCGGTCGTGACCGGCGATTTCTCCATCACGAAGGTGGATGAGTTTGACAAAGAGGGCGTGGAAGGTTCGGTCTATACAATCTACGGAGCCAAGGGGACGAAGGGCTCTTCGGCGCGCACGGCGGCGGAGAAGAACCTGAAGAGAGGCAAGATCGTCGACAGCCAGATCAAGAAGCTGACGAGCGAGAGCACCGGGGATGACGGCATCGTCACGTTTACCGGGCTCGAGTCCGGGACATATTACGTGATTCGCGAGACGACTGCTCCGAACGGTTACCAGAAGTCCGCGAACCCCATTATCATCAGCACGAAGGCAAAAGACGGGGTGTTTAGTGCGAACGTCATCGACAGCGGCGAGGGGACGGTCACCAAATCCAAGAGCGGGGAAGTGATCTGGACCGAACATCCCACGAGAGTCACCATCTACATGAAGTCCTCGAGCGGCGCTCTTCTCACGAACGCAAAACTGGAGCTTGTTGACAAGAGTACCGGCAAAGTAGTCGAGACCTGGAAGTCCGGAAAAACCAGCCACGAAGTGCGGTATCTGACGGCCGGACACCAGTACACCATCCGGCAGACCAACAAGCTGTCGGGGTATGAGCAGGCGAAGCCCGTGACATTTACGGTGACGAAAGAGGGTGTCGTGACGAACGATGTGATACAGTCGGTTACGATCACCAGCAAGAAGCTGACGTCCTCTTCCAGCAAGTCGTCGTCGAGCACGCGCCGGACGAACGGCAGTGCCGGAAGCAGGGGCAACACGACGACCGGCAACCGGACCAGGACGCAGAGCGCGAGGACAGGGGACTACGCCCCGATCGCGACGCTGATCGCTCTTATGGCAGCGGCGCTGGTTGCGGTGGTTCTGGTGCTTCGCAGAAAGAAGAGATAACAAGGACAGTGTGGGGCAGAGGACGCGTTCCTCCTGCCCCATAATTACGCGCGGAGCGGAGTGGAGACCGCAGGAATTCGGCAAGGGATTATACCGGCTGACGGTGGCCCGAATCCTGTGCGAAGTCCCGCGAGCGGGACTTGAACACAAATCCGGACCCACTTGCGCAGAAAGGATTCCTGCTGTATACTGTGAATAATTATATCCTGTGCGTGGGGGAGCTGCAGATCCTGCAGATTCGCACCGGATTTGCGCAGAAAGGGGAGCGCGCAGACATGCAGACAAGACGCAGCGGCAGAAAAAGACGGAGACGGAGCCGCATCAACCGGGAAAACCGCGCGGCTATGCTGGCGATCACAGCGGTCGTGTGCTTTTTGTTTGTCGTGCTCGCGATCGAGGGGTTTCGCCTGAACCGGAAAATTGACGCGAATGAGGCGCGCCGCATGGAACTGCTCTCCGAGATTGAGGAGGAGGAGTTGCGGACAACGGAGATTGAGGGTCTCCGTGAGCGCATGCAGTCGGAGGATTACATCAAGGAAGCGGCGAAGGAGAAACTCGGACTTGTCGAGGACGGAGAGGTGATTTTTAAACCGGCGGGCTGAAAACCGCGGGAAACCGGCACCCACGTCAAAATTGCTCAGTGGGGCAGGGAGGATTGTAATGGCGGAGCAGGAGGATATCCTGACGGACCCGCCGGGATCTATTATGACATTGTTTGATGAAGTAAGGGAACGGATCCGGAAAACCGGTATGCTGAGCGGATACGGCCGTGTAATTGCGGCTGTGTCCGGCGGAGCGGACTCGGTTTTCCTTTTTTATGCCCTGAAAGGGTTTTGCGAAGCGCAGAAAAAAAACGGAGAGACCTGTCCCGTATTGGAAGTTCTTCATATACACCATGGGATCCGAGGGGAGGAGGCGGACCGGGACGCCACTTTCACAGAGAATCTGTGCAGGAAGCACGGAGTGCCGTTTCACCTTGTGAAGCGGAACATTCCGGAGGAGGCCGGAGAGAGGGGAATGACGCTGGAGGAGGCCGGCCGGGCCGCCCGCTATGAAGAATTTGCCCGGATGGGGGAGATAGGACGGACCGCCATTGCTCTCGCCCATCATCGGGATGACCAGGCGGAGACGCTTCTCTTCCGCCTCGCCAGGGGAACCGGCCTTATGGGGCTCTCCGGTATGCGGGAGGTGCGGGGCTTCTATATCCGCCCGCTTCTTGGAGTATCCAGGGAAGCAATTGAACAGTGCCTCCGGGAGAACAAAATGACCTGGATGGAAGATTCGACCAACCGGGAGAATGACGCCGCCAGAAACCGGATCCGCCACCACGTGCTCCCGGTTCTGTGTGCCGAGGTGAATCCGCGGGCGGCGGAGCACATCGCGCAGACGGCGGAGATGCTCGCGGAAGCGGGGGATTTCTTCCTCTTCGAGGCGGAGCGGCGGGCGGACCGGTATCTGGCGGAAGAACTGCCGGATCGCACCTTGATTCGAAGGGAGCTCCTTTCGGAGATGCCGGTCATGCAAAGCGAAGTGCTGCGGATCGCCGTATCCCGCATCCCCCGCGCCATGCAGGGCAGGGATTTTGGCCGCGTGCATATTGAAGCGCTCCGGGAACTGCTCGCAAAAGAGGTGGGGAAGCATCTGGATCTGCCGGGAGGCCTTATAGCGGAGCGCGTATCAGACGGCGTCCTTCTTGGATCCTCTCAAAATGCATCCGTTCCGAAGATGGCAGACAATGGATGCATTTTCCTAAGGGAAGTGGAGGCTGTGCCTTTGCCGGTTCCCGAAAATCGGTATACGAAATGGTTTGATTATGATAAAATGAACCACGTACCCCAGGTTCGGACACGAAAAGAGGGGGACTATCTCACCGTAAACGCCGGGGGCGGGAGAAAAAGCCTGTCGGACTATTTTACGGATCAGAAAGTTCCAAAAGCGATGCGGGACCGTATCCTGCTTCTCGCTGACGGAAGTGAGATTATGTGGGTGACCGGCATGCGGATCGGATACCGCTACCGGATCACGGGCACAACAAAACGGTTTCTGCAGGCGGACTGGGATCCCGGATGTGAGGGCGGACCGGACCTGCCGGCATGACACAGCGTAAGGACAAGCGGACGGAAGGAGATGGATCATGGATAAAATCAGTGTGATGATTCCCGAGGAGAAGATTGAAGAGCGGGCCAGGGAACTGGCTGAAATCATCGGCAGGGATTATGCGGGCAAGACGCTGCACATGATCTGCGTTATGAAGGGCGGCGTCTACTTCCTGACGATTCTCTCCAAATACATTACGGAGGACGTACCGGTCACATTGGACTTTATGTCCGTATCCAGCTACGGCGACGATACGGTATCGAGCGGAATCGTGAAGATCGTGAAGGATCTGGACCAGCCGCTGGAAGGGAGAGACGTGCTGGTCGTCGAGGACATCATCGACTCCGGACGGACACTGCACTATCTGCTGGAGATCCTCAAAGGAAGAAAACCGGCCTCTCTGCGGATCTGCACGCTGCTTGACAAGCCGGACCGGCGGGTGTGCGACGTGAATGTGGATTACTGCGGGTTTGTGATCGAGGACAAGTTTGTCGTCGGCTGCGGACTCGATTATATGCAGAAATACAGAAATCTCCCCTATATCGGGGTAGTGGAACAGGAGAATTAAGAATTTGGAACGGAACAGGGGACGGGGCATCTTCATCTATGTGGTGATGATCCTTGCATTTTTGATGGCGTATTACTACATCAGCAGGCGCGATGTCGATGTTGAGCCTGCCTACAGCTACGCCGCCTTTCAGAAAGATCTGGCCGACGGACAGGTGGAGGCAGTTGAAATTAAGCCGAACACGCAGGTCCCGACCGGGCAGATCGCGGTCACTTTGAAATCAAAAGGGACGGAGCAGTTCTTCGATACGGACGTGAACGCGGTACGGGAGATGGTGGAGACCAAATACCCGGCGGTTCGCGTCACCGTGCGGAATGTACCCCAGGAGAGTCTGTTTGCGTCGACGATCCTGCCGGTGCTTCTCATGATCGGCGCGCTGTTCATCCTGATGCTGTTCATGTCGAGGAGCGCGGGCGGCGGGGCCAATTCCCAGATGATGAATTTCGGAAAGTCGCGCGCCCGGATGTACAGCGGGGACGGCAACAAGATTACCTTCGCGGACGTCGCGGGACTTGACGAGGAGAAAGAGGATCTCGCGGAGATCGTCGATTTCCTGAAGGATCCGGGAAAATACACCAAAGTCGGCGCAAGAATCCCCAAAGGGGTGATTCTCGTCGGACCTCCGGGAACCGGAAAAACCCTGATCGCGAAGGCGGTCGCCGGGGAGGCGGGGGTGCCGTTCTTCTCCATCTCCGGTTCGGACTTTGTCGAGATGTTCGTCGGTGTCGGCGCGTCCCGTGTCAGGGATCTCTTTGAGGATGCCAAAAAGAACCGTCCCTGTATTGTATTTATCGATGAGATTGATGCGGTCGCCAGAAGGAGAGGCGCCGGACTTGGCGGCGGTCACGACGAGAGGGAGCAGACACTCAACCAGCTGCTCGTGGAGATGGACGGTTTCGGAGTCAACGAGGGCATTATCGTGATGGCGGCGACAAACCGCGTGGATATTCTGGACCCGGCGATCCTGCGCCCGGGCCGGTTTGACCGGAAAGTGTCGGTCGGCATGCCCGATGTGAAGGGCCGCGAGGAGATCCTCAAAGTCCACGCGAAGGGGAAGCCGCTCGGCGATGACGTGGATCTTAAGCAGGTCGCGCAGACGACAGCCGGTTTTTCCGGTGCGGATCTTGAGAATCTGCTCAATGAGGCGGCGATCACCGCGGCGAAAGCGGGACGCGTCTTTCTTCTGATGGAAGACATCAAGGGCGCTTTCGTGAAGGTCGGGATCGGCGCGGAGAAGAGGAGCAAGATCATCTCGGAGAAAGACAAGCGGATCACCGCGTTCCACGAGGCGGGACATGCGGTCCTCTTCCATCTGCTCCCGGATGTGGGCCCCGTGTATTCGGTTTCGATCATTCCGACGGGGATGGGGGCGGCCGGCTACACCATGCCGCTGCCAGAAAAAGACGAGTTATTCAATACGCGCGGCCGCATGCTGCAGGATATTATCGTCGCTCTGGGCGGACGTGTCGCTGAGGAGCTGGTCTTTGACGACATTACAACGGGCGCTTCACAGGATCTGAAGAATGCGACCGCGACCGCCAAGGCGATGGTGACCAAGTACGGATTCTCCTCCAAGATCGGACTCGTCTCGTACGACAGCGGGAACGAGGTCTTCATCGGCCGCGACTATGAAAAGACGCGGGATTACAGTGAGCGTACGGCGGACTCCATTGATGCGGAAGTCCGCTCCATCATTGAAAAATGCTACAGCGAAGCCAAACGGATCATTCTCGAGCACAAGACGGAGCTCACTGCCTGCGCCGAGCTGCTCCTTAAGAAGGAGAAGATCGGACGGACGGAATTCGAGTCCCTCTTTGCCGCCCCCCAGCCGGCTGTGCCTGCGGGAGAGAATTGAACCGCGTCACACAAATTCCCCGCCTCTTAGCCGCAGAAGCGCAGGCGGGGGTTAAGGGGGCTGCTGCCCTGACTTAACTCTTTTGATCTTAAACCGGTTTCAGCCCGTCAGCATGGGCTGAAACTGACAGTTTCTTTGCAGGCAGCGGGGAGAAGTGCCGAACCGCTGCCGGAATCTTTTATTGTAACCGGAGATGTGACTTTCATGAAACAGACTAAAAATGACTCCATGATGCGAAAATACGTCACGACGATGCGGTCTGTCTTTCGCAAGAGGGCAGTCTACTCCGATGAGACGCGTTTTTACCGATGTCCTTTCCAACCGGAGCCGGGTGATGACTGTACGGTCCGTATCCGCACTTACCGGAACAACGTGGACGCGGTTTATTTCATCAGCGGAGAAATCCGGGAGATGATGGAACTTACCGAATCGGAGGGGAGCTTTGACTACTACTCCTATACATTTCCCGTGGGCGATGAGCCCATCCTTTACTATTTTGAGCTGCGGGTCGGAATCCTGACGTTCTATTATAATAAACTCGGCGTTACGAAAGATCTCCGTGAACGCGGGGCGTTCCGCGTATTCCCGGGTTTCCGGGTTCCTGACTGGGCCAGGGGCGCTGTGATGTACCAGATCTATACGGACCGGTTCAGCAACGGCAGCCGCTCGAATGATGTTCTGACGGACGAGTATTCCTATCTCGGAGAACATGTCAAGCACGCGGAGGATTGGTACAAGATGCCCAATCCCTATCTGGATGTCCGGAACTTTTACGGGGGAGATCTGGTCGGCGTCGAGCAAAAGCTGGATTATCTGCAGAATCTCGGCGTGGAGGTTCTCTATCTCAACCCGATTTTTGTCTCTCCGTCGAATCACAAATATGATATCCAGGACTATGACCATATCGATCCCCACCTCACGCGGATTGTAAAAGACGGGGGAAAGCTTCTCAAGAAAGACGAGCAGGACAATGCGAATGCGGAGGCGTACATCCGCCGCGTCACGGATCCCGTGAATCTCAAAGCTTCGGATGAGTATTTCGCGCATCTGTGTGAAGAGATTCACCGGCGGGGGATGCGGATCATACTGGACGGGGTCTTTAACCACTGCGGTTCCTTCAACAAATGGCTCGACCGGGAATGTATCTACGAGCATCAGCCGGGCTATGAGAAGGGGGCGTTTGTGGATGCCGCCAGTCCGTATCATTCGTTTTTCAAGTTCAATAACGCGCATGCGTGGCCGTACAATGAGTTCTATGACAGCTGGTGGGGCAATAAAACATTGCCGAAGCTCAATTATGAGGACAGCGATAAGCTCGTCGAATATATAATGGGAATTGCCCGCAAGTGGGTGTCTCCCCCGTACTGTGTCGACGGCTGGCGCCTCGACGTCGCCGCGGATCTCGGGCGTTCTCCTGAATATAACCACAAATTCTGGAAAATGTTCCGGAAAGCCGTGCGGGAGGCCAATCCGAATGCCTTAATTGTCGCAGAGCATTATGGCGAGACCTACGAGTGGCTGAAAGGCGATGAGTGGGATACCGTCATGAACTACGACGCGTTCATGGAACCTGTGACCTGGTTCCTGACCGGTATGGAGAAGCACAGCGACGAATTCAGGGGGGATCTGCTCGGGAACGGAGAATCCTTCCGTGATGCCATGAACTATCATATGGCGAGTTTTATGGGACCGTCGCTTCAGTGTGCCATGAACCAGCTCGACAACCATGACCATTCCAGATTTCTGACAAGGACCAACCATTATGTCGGCCGCGTATCCACTCTCGGAAGCGAGGCTGCGGGCAGGGAGGTGGATGTGTCTATCCTTCGCGCGGCGGTTCTTATACAGATGACTTTTCCCGGAGCGCCCACCCTCTATTACGGAGATGAAGCGGGTGTTGTGGGATTCACGGATCCGGACAACCGCCGTACGTATCCGTGGGGCCGGGAGGACCATGAACTGATTGATTTTTACCGAAAAGCGATCTCGCTTCACAAGCGGTTCCGGGCATTGACGGAGGGGTCCTATAAGGATCTCGGAAGCGGCTACGCACGCATTCTGTACGGACGGTTTACTGACCGCGAGCAGTTTGTGGTCGCCGTGAATGCCAGAAATGAAACCGTTGTGCTGGAGATCCCCGTCTGGGAGACCGGCGTGACTAGGAGCAGCAATACGGAGATGGTGGAACTGCTCGCCACCTGGAACGAGGGGTATACTGAGGAGTCTGCGTATCATGAGGTGGTTGCGGGCGTGCTGATGCTTGAGATGCTGCCGCATGAGGCGGTGGTCCTGTACAGAGGCGCATAAAAAGAAGCTGCGAGCCAGCTTCTTTTTTGTGACAGTACAATATTTTATAATCTGCGTGAAAGGCGGGCAGGGAATCTGTTCACCGTATCGATTTTTGCGGTTTTGCGGGGTTGGGTGATGCATTTTCCGTGCCGAACAAGGGATGCTCAGCCCTCTTTCTTTACGGCGTCATAGAAACCGGCCATCACGGTCATCACGTAGGGAATGACCCAGATGAACCCGATCAGCAGCGTACAGACGGCGAGCAGAAGGTAGCCGATCATGGAAAGCTGAACCAGAAAGAGCTTCATCTTCCGGTGATTCATGAGCCGGATACTTTCTTTCATGGCGGGAACAGCCCCGAGTGTCTCGTCGTCGAGAAGAAGAAAACGGCTCATGGAGAGGGCGAGCCTGATGCGGAAAAATACCGCTGTCCCCGCAAGCGCAATGCACGTAAGGAGGATATAGGCACCCGGCGAAGCCGGAGGTGCGAATGTCCGGATCACGTAGACCGGGCCGAGACAGAGCATCTCAGCGGCAATCAGAACAATGCCGACGATAAGAAAACGGTCGGGCTGTGCCCGAAAGGGGACGGTGATATCTTTCAGGGAAGGTTTCTCCCCGCGCAGAAGCTTCAGGAAGTACTGCATGCCGCCGCATACGAAGAGGTCCGTCAGCAGTTCCACGACAATCGCCGTGACAACACTGAAAAGCGGTGCAAAGCGAAGCATGCCGCTCCCGCCGCCCGCGGCGCCGGTCCACATGCCGGAGATCGATGCTCCCGCCACATACACGAACAGCAGCACCAATGAGACCGTCGTATGGCGGCTCCACGAAGAAAGAAGCGTCTCCCTTGCTTTTTGTTTCAGTTGTTTCCGTTCTGTATTCATATGCAATGTGTTCAAACTTTTTTTCTGCAGAGTCTCCTGGACCTTCTTAGATGGCGCTGTCAGAGGATGCAACGACAGTGCCGGAAGAATCTGCCTTGAGGCCGTATTTTCTCATGAGTTCATCCATGATCTCCTGCTGCGCGACGGTGACGGATGTGGGATCGTTCGGATCGATCTCCTGCGCCTTCTCCATCAGCGTATCCCACATCCCCGTAGAGTAGAGTATGCCAAAAGAGATGCCGAACATTAACGTGAAGGCGATCATGCCGGCGGCACACAGTCCGATCGCTGTCCGGGCCTGCCGGTTGAAGCGGTTTTTCCTTGAAAGAAAGGCAAAAATCAGTCCCAGCGCACCGGCTATAAAGGACACGCCGATGAATATAAAGCTGAAGAAGATGGATATGACGGCAATGATCCCGCAGGTCAGCGCTGCGCGCGACATGGAATTCGACTGGTACTCCTCGGGAATCGGCCCGTAGTTGGGATCACCCGTCGTGCGGAAACCGCGGTCGCCCGGCCCGTTCCAGTACTGCTCATTGCGCGGATCCTCACCGCCGTCCTGCTGATTCAGTTTTTTCCAATAATCCCGATAGTCTTTATTATCCGGTTCACTCATATCAAATACCACTGATGAATGTGTAAGATAACGCTATTATAGCATCCTTTTTCGGAAACAAAAGAGTAAAAATGAAGCGATGCAGTGCCGGGAACCAGGTGAGGAGAGGAATTTCGGAGATCTGAGGGGGGCAGGGAATCCGAATAACAGAGCGGAGGGGCAGGAGATGGCCGGGGCCGGCTTTTCTTGTATTTGCCATGGCCGGGTGTTAGAATGAAACATGGCCACTGCCCGATTGACAGCAGAAGGAGAAGAGCGGATGAAAAACAGAATTTTATCCAGTATTACATTGTGCGTACTTGTCTGTGCCCTCGCCGGGTGCGGCTCCGCATCCGGGACAGGGGGAAGTGCGGAACCTGCCGCAGAGTCCTCCCCGGAATCCGCGGTGGATTCCGCAGCCGCAAGTGAAGCGGCGCCGTCTCCGGCGGAAGGGGAAGATGCGGATTCCGGAGCGGACAGCGCGGCCGCTTTGGGGGAGAGCGCGGAATCGGCCGCGGAGAGCGGGCCGTCTGCCGCGGAGCTCGAGGAGGCGCAGGATGAGGCACTGACTGCGCAGGACGAGGCGTTTGCGCTCGGAACTATATCCGAGGGACAATACGTACAGACATTCTTTCATATGCAGGCGGAGCTGTCAGATCCGTGGTCATTCTATGACAGGGAACAGATGGCAGAGGCAAATACGCTGTTTGCGGATGCGGCTGACGACAGCGGGATCATAAAGATCATCGATGAGGGGAATCCTTACCTCGATATGATCGCGGCCAACAGCATGGCTGCAGAGACCGTCAATGTATCGATCACAAAGATGCCGGGATCCTCGAATCTCACGGATGTGTCGGAGTATATCGAGACACTGTATCCGGACATCGAGGAGCAGCTCAGCGCGCAGGGACTGTCCAATATCCATGTGGAGAAGACCGTGGCTGCATTTATGGGAGAAGAAATGACGGCGACTATGATCTCCGCGGACGCGCCGGTGGATGAGAGCTCGACCTATCCGTACTATGAACTGCAGGTCTATGTGAAAGAGGGACGGTATGTCGCCTGCGTCACGGCGACTTCGATGATACAGAATACGACACAGGAAGTACTCGATCAGTTTTCAAGGAAGGAATAAGGAATATGGCAGAGCGGATCGAACATGATTCAATGGGAGAAGTGAGAGTACCGGCAGATAAGTACTGGGGGGCGCAGACGGAGCGCAGCCGGAATAATTTCCGCATCGGTGCCGGCATTGAGACGATGCCGGAGGAGATCATCTACGCATTCGGCATTCTGAAGAAAGCGGCAGCTCTCGCGAATCACAAACTTCGCCCGGAGAAGATGACGAAAGAAAAGCTGCAGGCGATTCTTCCTGCCTGTGATGAGGTTATCAGCGGAGCGCTCGCAGACCATTTCCCTCTTGTCGTGTGGCAGACCGGATCCGGGACGCAGTCGAATATGAACGTCAACGAGGTTATCGCGAACAGAGGAAATGTGATCGCGGAAGGAGCGGGCGGCACGGCGGCGGACCTGCCTGCCTGCAGAAAGCTTCTGCACCCGAATGACGATATTAATATGAGCCAGTCCTCCAACGACACCTATCCGACGGCGATGCACATCGCTGCCGTCCTTGCGGTTGAGGAGCAGCTGCTGCCGTCCGCGGCGCGCCTGGCCGACACACTGCTGGCTCTCGAAAAAGAAAATGAGGATGTTGTAAAGTCCGGAAGGACACATCTGCAGGATGCGGTTCCGATCCGTTTTTCGCAGGAAATCTCCGGCTGGAGAAGTTCGATCGAGCGGGATATGCAGCTTCTTAGAATCGCCCTATGCCCCTTAAAGGATCTCGCGCTCGGCGGCACCGCTGTGGGGACGGGACTCAACGCGCCGGCGGGCTTTGACGAGGAGGTCGCTTCGCAGGTTGCTCTCCTTACGGGAATGGACTTCCGCACCGCGGAAAACAAGTTCCACGCGCTCACATCGAAAGATGAGATGGTGTTTGCGCACGGGGCAGTGAAGGCGCTCGCCGCGGACATGATGAAGATCGCCAACGATGTCCGGCATCTCGCCTCCGGGCCGCGTCTGGGTCTCGGCGAGATCACGATCCCGTCAAATGAGCCGGGATCCTCTATTATGCCCGGCAAAGTGAATCCGACCCAGTGCGAGCAGGTGACCATGGTCGCCGTACAGGTTATGGGCAACGACACGGCGGTCTCGATCGCGGCCTCGCAGGGCAACTTCGAGCTCAATGTTTTTATGCCGGTCATCGCCTACAATTTCCTGCAGTCGGTCCGTCTCCTTTCAGAGTCGATCGAGTCCTTCCGTGTAAACTGCGCGGTCGGCATCCGGGCGAACCGGGAGAAGATGCACGCGAACCTGCACAACTCCCTTATGCTGGTCACGGCCCTTAACCCCTATATCGGCTATGAAAATGCAGCCAAAACAGTCCACCTGGCCTATGAGGAGAATCTCTCATTGAAGGAAGCGTGCGTGAAACTCGGCTTCCTGACGCCTGAACAATTTGATGAGGTGTTCCATCCGGAGGAGATGGCGTAAACGGGGCTTGCTTTATAATCGCAAGGTGTATATAATACAACTTGCTGCGCATAAGCGCACATATAATAAGCGGTGCCGCCGGCGGACAGGCGGCCGTGAGTCTTAAGCGAGTAATCGATATGAAAGCTTATAGCAGGTGAACCTCACGTAAAAGAAAACCGGAAGGAGTATCATGAAAACAAAAGAGAATGTATTTACCGCAAGATTCATTGCGGAAGGAGCGATGATCGCCGCACTGTATGTTGTATTCACCCTTGTTTTTGCGCCGATCTCATACGGTCCGGTGCAGGTGCGGATCGCGGAAGCGCTGACGATCCTGCCGCTTTTTACGCCGGCGGCGATTCCCGGTCTTTTTATCGGGTGCGTGCTTGCCAACATTCTGGGCGGCTGCATCATCTGGGACATCATCTTCGGCAGCCTTGCGACGCTGATTGGAGCGGTGATCGGCTACAGACTTCGGAAAAACCGGTGGCTCGTGCCCATTCCTGCCATTGTCTCCAACACGGTCATCGTCCCGTTCGTTCTGCGGTTTGGGTATGGAGTAGCAGATATGCCGTTTATCCTGCTCGCACTGTCGATTGCGGTCGGCGAGATTGCCGGATGCTATGTGCTCGGCGAAATTCTGGCAGCGGCACTTCTTCCGTACAGAAAGGCAGTTTTCGAAACCGTATAAATATGTCCGACAGACAAATCCCCCCGGTTAAGCCGGGGGGATTGTTTTATCTGCGTGCTGCAGCCGCTGTTCTTTTAGTTCCCAAGGCATGCATCCAGCCGCCATTCGAGCGCTTCCCGATCCATATTCTTGCCTATGAAGACAAGCTTGATCATGCGGTCACCGTACGTGTCATCCCAGATCTCACGGATCTGCGGGTACTGTTCCAGCATCCTGCGCTGTGTCGCGCGAGGAGCGGCCGCGAGGAACATTCCGGAGGGAGATTCCGTAATCTGGCGGCCGGCCTGCTCGAAGATGAAGGAGGTATCACGTTCCTCCTCATACCACACCATCCCCTTGCAGCGGATGACAGAGTGCGGCCAGTAGTCGCACAGTTCCACCAGTTTGTCGTGGCGGAAAGGCCGGCGGCGGAAATAGACAAACGTGCTGATACCGTATTCCTCCATATGGGAACTGCCGTCATCGTGGTGATGCGCATGGTGATCATGATGCCCGTGATGCGCATGATCCCCGTGGGGATCTCCGTGCGGATGCTTCTCTTCACCGGTATGACCGGGATTTTGGTGGGTATGTTCATCATGGGCGCGGTGATTTTGAGATAACGGTTCTTCTTCATGCTCTCCGCTGTGCTGCTTCTGTTCACCGCCAGAATGGACTGCATGCGCGTCTTTCGATGGTTCAAATTGGCGGATCGCGCTGACCCATCCGGCGGCGGACATGGAACGGTCAAGCTGAAAGCGGTCTGTGCGCAGAAGATCCCGGATATCCGCATTGGCCTTCTCCGCTTCAATAATCTGCGCCTCACTTTGCAGGGACCGGATGATTGCCTTCAGCTCATCGAGCTGGTCCTGCGTAATCAGATCGGTTTTATTCAGGATGACAGTATTGCAGAATTCAATCTGCTGGATCAGGAGATTCTCGATATCATCCTCGCTGATCGCTTCCCGGAGCAGTTTTCTTCCGTTTTCAAATTCCTGAAGCATCCGCGCGCAGTCCACGACGGCAATGATATTGTCAAGCTCCATGAAGAGGCCGTCCTCTGAATTCGCATCGCAGATCATGCTGATGGATTGCGCGATCGGAATCGGCTCACAGATCCCGGAGGCCTCGATGATAATATATTCGTACTTCCCGGATTCCGCCAGGTCGGAGAGCTGGCGGACCAGATCCGCCGAAAGGGAGCAGCAGATACAGCCGTTTGTGAGGGGGATCAGGTTTTGGTCTTTCAGGGAGACGCCTCCCGCTTTTTCAATCAGATCCGCATCAATATTGACCTCGCCGATGTCATTGACAATGACTGCCGCACGGAGGCCCCTGTCATTTGCCAGAATGTGATTGACCAGCGTTGTCTTGCCGGCGCCCAGATATCCGGTGATCAGGCAGATGCGGACGGGGTTTGTTTTGGACGACATGCTTTTACCTCACCGTTTCCTGCCTCACGAAGTGAAGCTCCACACCGAGCAGACTGGATTTTATGCCGTCTCCTTCCTCCGTAAAGGTCATTTTTGCACCGCCTTTCAGTTTCAGACCGTCTTTGGTCTCTTCCCAGGTACATTCGGTCACTTCATCGCCCGAAGTCATCTGTGCTGTGCCGTCGGCATTGAGGATCAGCAGGATCTCGTCCTCGAATTCACCCGATTCGTCCATGAGGGACAGAGACGCGGCTTTCCAGGTGCCGAGGTATTTGCTGTCGGACAGATCTTTCTGGCTGCTGCCGCACCCTGAAAGAATGACACAGGAAAGAAACATGGTCATACAGAGAATTACTGAAATTGCTTTCTTCATGTGATTGCTCCTCCTAAGCTGTTGATAGATAGCAGCACTTTATTCTATTTCCTTACCGGAGCCAGCTGCGTCCGCAGATTTCTCTGCACCGGATAGGGACATCTTGTGTTCCGCCGTGCCTTTATGCCTTTTTTTCAGGATAGTCCTTACAGATTCTTTAAGGCCGATGTGTTTCACTTTACTTCCCCGGATAAAATCTTGGACTGCAGCTGTCTTATCCGCCACGGAAACGACCACCCCTTCCAGGGAGTTGGGGACCTTACTGTCAGCTGTCGGCCACATGTGCCGCTCTATGATATCCTGCGTCTTGTCCGGCTGATCCTCCACGAGTTTCTGCGCGACACGGACGGAATCGGCGGGGTGCTGGCGGTAACACTCTTTGTTTGACTCATATTTAGCATCCCGGCCGAGAATGCCCAGGTCATGGCACAAAGAACCGGTGACAACTGCGGGGATGTCTGTTTTTATATGCAGTTTGCGCAGGGCGTAGCAGATCGCGAGACTGTTCTCCGCAACTCTGCGCGTATGTTCTCCCACAGTCGATCTCGTGTGATGCGTCTGACGGAATGCTTCCTTCATCTCATCGGAATCCAGAATTTCACTTCCGTATTTCAAAAGATCTTCCCGTGCCCTCTCTTTTCTCCGGGCACGTTTCTCCTTTAATTGCTTCCGGCTGTAATTCCGGATATGCAGACCACGCATCTGGTTCTCCGTTCCGCCGCCTTTATTGGCGGCATTTTTATACGTTCTTTAAATGAACCGCGTCACACAGATGAATGTGTACGGATACAGGCTCTCTTAAGGGCAGACTTCCCGCAGCCACTTATTATAGCCGAGCGGAATGGATGTGAAGTGCAGGAGATAGGCCCCTTCTCTCAGATCCATAACCTTGCAGAATAATCTTCCCCCTGCTGTAACCACGATATTATCAAACGGATTGAGAGCGACAGGTGTCTCAAGAACCGCACCGTCGTGCCCGATCGAAACAAAACCGCCGTAACAGGTTTTTTCTGCGTATGTTTCTCCTCCAGCTTGTGAAAACAGACGGGGATGGGTTCCGCGATCGGTGCAGGCGTATCCTCCTTCGTGTGAAAATAAAGATTATAAGGTTCACCGATTCCCATCTCGAGCATGGGAAAATCCCTCTCCGCATTCCAGCGGTTGATGCCATCCATTGCCAGTTCCATCTCAAGTGCCGCGGCGACGGCATCCGAGGTGTGTGAGGAGGATTCCACGGGAGCCCCGAAAACAGCCAGGATACCGTCCCCGATAAATTCAATGATTGTTCCGTGCCGCCTCTGGATGATTTCGGTCATCTCTCCCAGATAGTGGTTCAGCATGACAGGATGAGTGAAAGACCATATTCTGCGTGCCGAGAGAGGGCGGCTTCACAGCTCTCTTCGCAGCGCCGCCGGGAGAACTCCGCGGCCTCCCGGTCACTGCTTCCCGGATCGACACCTATAAAGGCGCCGTGGAGTGAACGGACCCGGTTACTGTTCCGGTATTCGTCCATGCAGATTTGAAAAAGCCCGCTCTCGTTGAGAGCAGGCGGCATAGACAGGTCCAGCACCTCAAACTGTGAGATCGCGGAGACGGTCGCCGATGTTGTTCACCAGCAGGAGACTGTTCCCAGGATCGTTCTGCAGATACTGCCGGAGTTCTTCTGCCGCATATTCCGGCACCTTTGTGCCGTCCGTAAGTGCGTGTCATAGTTCAGCCCGTCTTTCCTTTATTTCACTGCCTGCAGCGTGATCAGGGACAGATCCGTTGTCCGGTGAAAAGATTAGTAAACTTATCTATTAAAAGTCCTTAGATATTATTATACTCAGTTTTTCTGTTTTCTCAACCGGCATCTTCCATATTCGGAATAATTCGGAAAATTTTCTGATATTAAGTGCAAAAAGACCGGAATCTGTGTAACCGGTCCGCAGCCTTCAAGCCGCGGATGTACTGTGTCAGCGTTTATCCCTGTCTGCGAACAGAAGAGCGTTGCCGGCAAAGATCTATTTTTCCAGGTACTCCAAAAAAGCTTTTGGAAATGGTTTCCGGCTTCTGCTGTCAGTTGGTGGTATTACAGCATTTACTGACATTCTCTGACAGGTCTGGAAAAATAAAACCGGCATTGATTTTCCCAGACAAGTCTTATATAATACTCGAGTATGAATGCGAAATCCGGAAATTCGATCGGGGATACGGAGCGGGCAGCGGACGAGCGGTTTATGCGTGAAGCATTAAAGCAGGCCCGCCGCGCGTACCGGCTTCATGAGACGCCAATCGGATGTGTGATCGTCCAAAACGGTCAGATTATTGCCCGCGGATACAATCGCCGCAATACGGATAAGAGTACTTTGGCACATGCGGAACTCACAGCGATTCGAAGAGCAGCCAAAGCCGTCGGAGACTGGCGCCTTGAGGACTGCACGATTTACATCACACTTGAGCCCTGTCCGATGTGTGCGGGGGCCATTGTGCAGGCACGAATCCCGGCCTGTGTAATCGGGTGTATGAATCCAAAAGCCGGCTGTGCCGGATCGGTCACGAACCTTCTCCAGATGCAGGGATTTAATCACAGGGTGGAGATCCGAAGCGGCATCCTTGAGGAAGATTCCAGGGAACTTTTGCAGTCATTCTTTCGGGAGCTCCGGCAGCGGGACCGCAGAATCAAGGAGTCTAAAGAGTGACACGCATTCGTTACAATTCATATGGAGAGTTATCGAAGTGGTCATAACGAGCCGCACTCGAAATGCGGTCGTCGGGTAACCGGCGCGAGGGTTCGAATCCCTCACTCTCCGCGAGCAGACAGCAGCAGGCCGGCACATGGTGCCGGCCTGCTGCTTTTTCCGAAAGCATTTGGTAATGCGGATCTTCATTCCGCCGTGCTGAGCGGTGATTATAATTCTAAACGCACCGCAAACCAGGGAAATAGGAACGACACATAGAACATCTGAAGAAAGCAGGAAATCATTATGCCCGCCGGGCCGGGGATCCACCCTTTGATCAGGGGCACCAGTATCAGACTGACCGCATAATAGACGACTGTGCCAATTGCAATGCGCGTCAGTTTCTGCGGAGCGGCAATATTTGTCGAAAACCCGACATACCGCCGCTCCAGAACCCATCCGGTGAGAAACGCGACGCACCAGCCGACACCTTTAAAAGTATCATTCGCCATCTTCGCCCCGTCCACGAGCAGTTTCCCTTCGGCATTATAATCTTCCGGGTAAGGCTTGACTCCTGCATAGACAGCCAGGGCGGCGGCAAGGATAATTCCGATCCATACAACCAGAAGTTCCTTTTCCGGATGGACAGCAAGATACTGCATCAGTTTTGAAACCAGCCACATGACGAGCATCCCGGATCCAGGGGCGATACGCACATACAGTGATCTTGAGAACGCCGTTCACCAGACGGTTTTCGCTCCAGCCCATCAGCAGAAAAGTGCCAAGATCCTTGCTGACACTCCAATAAATGATGGCCATGATCACCAGTACCGTATTCAATTCCCCGAGGAAGGTCATCTTCAGAAAAAAGTCTGACAGAAATGCGCCCGCGCCTTCCCTGAACTGCTGCCGGAAGAACTGCCGTAAGGCATGTATCATGCGTTCAGCCTGCAGGCACTTATATCAGTAAAAAACAGCGGACTGTCTGCCCATCCGCGCTATTAACAAAAGATTCACATTAACAAACATCAGGTGTGATATAATGATTACTGTTCATCTGCCAAAATATTAACAGAGGAAAATGCCGCCAAGTGGCAGGCGCATTGCAATAAAGGCAGGCAAAAGAAGTATCATGCCGCAAAGCGGCGGAGACATTGAATATAGAGACAGAAAAAACTAGAATCATGCCGCAAAGCGGCAGATGCACTGAAATAAGGAATGTATAAAACATGAATCAGGACATCGGGGATCCTAAGAACCGGTTTGCTTCGGGATCGTATGTAAATATTGAAATTAAAGATGTTGACGCCGACAGCGGCAGCATATACGAGGATCATCTTCCCAAGATGCGTGCAGTGATGTACGAGGTTCTTGAACGGGTTAATTCTTTCCGTGCCGACGTGAAGGAAGAGGTTGGA
>JAFRMI010000023.1 GCA_017430765.1 Lachnospiraceae bacterium
ATAGAGAATCACCTTTTTGCCTTCCGGGATCCCGAGCTTTTCGCGCATTACCAGCCGCTCCGCGTCCCCGGCCTTCCAGAGTTCCTCGTTCCGCGGCATTCCGCAGCGCAGGTAGCTCTCGCTCCGCGCGTTAAATGCGGACCGGAAAACCTTCTCGTCATGTTCTCCGCTCACGACCAGATAATTCAGCGTGTCAAAATTGTAATCATTTCTGCCGGGACAGTCGTTTCCGATGTGTTTCAGCGCCACACCGTGCCAGGTATTGAGATAGAAAATCCCCTTCTTTTTGAACTTCAGTCCGCGCTCGAGATTGGTGTTGGTGATCCAGTACTTCGCGCGGAGAGCCGTCAGAAAATAAGCCGGCGTATCAATCGTGACGCAGTCGTAACCCGGAAACTTCTTCTGGTCCTCAAAAGCCCAGACACAGCGGTATCCACGCAGCTTCGGATGTTCTTTGATCGCTTCATACAGAACGCCGGGGCTGTCGCCCGCGCTCTTCCCCATGAAGGAGGAAATGAGTATGAGATGCCTGTCCGTCGGGACAAAGAACCCCAATACCCGGAAAGCAAAGCTCATGACCACGACATACAGTCTCTGTATGATTCGATTGTGTTTAAGAATATAAATCAGCCTCTGGCGCATATGAATTCCTCTGCCTGCGTCCCCTGTACCCTGTCTGAATAGAACACTCTGCTGCTTCCTGCCATATACTGAGCACGGCCCTTACTTCTTCGCCGTCGTCTGTCCCTCAGCGACACCCTCCGTACTCTCCGGAATAAACAGAATCTTGATCGTCGCGAAGATGATGCTGATATCCTGCACGATGCTCGGATTGGAGATGTACATCAGGTCCATCTGGAGCTTGTCATACGGCTCCGTGTTGTATTTCCCGTAGACCTGCGCGTATCCGGTGAGTCCCGCTTTTGCCTGCAGGCGCAGCCGGAACTCCGGCAGCGTCTTCTCATACTGTTCCGCGATCTCCCGCCGCTCCGGCCTCGGGCCGACAATTGTCATATCCCCTTTCAGAATATTGAACAGCTGGGGCAGTTCATCGATCCGCACCTTTCGGATCACATGGCCGACCGGCGTGATCCGGTCGTCCTTATCGCCGGTCGAAAGGCGCGCCACGCCGTCCTTCTCCGCGTCCACGCGCATGCTGCGGAACTTCAGGACGTCAAAGTCGCGTCCGTCCTTCGTCATGCGGCTCTGTTTATAGAGCACCGGTCCGTGGTCCGTCATCTTGATCGCAGCCGCTGTAATAAGCATAATCGGCGAGAGAATGATAATGGCGGCCAGAGAGAGCACGATGTCAAAGAGACGCTTTATGATCAGATATTCCGGAGACGGATTGTAGCGGTCGAGACGCAGCATCGGCAGATGGAAGAGGTGCATCCTGTGCGCGCCGCTCATCAGGACGTCGCCGATCCGCGGAATGATAAACGCCGTGATTCCCTTATCGACGCAGTACTTGATGATCTCATTGCGGTCGTGGCTGTGCACGCCCGCCAGAAACACCACTTCCGCGTGCCGAAGCACGTCGATTCTCTCCAGGCACTTCTTCGCGGAAATCGTTCCGATCACCTTGAACTTCTTATCCAGGCCGTATTCCCGGATCAGATTCTGCACGCCCTCGCGCATATCCCAGACCACAATTGTCTTCTTGGGCGGGAAACAGTGAAAATACCACAGACCCGCCAGGAACGACCACACGAGCGCGATCGCAAGCTGTACGGCAAACATCACAAGGAACGGAATGGTCTGCGGTGTAAACCGCGTGAGCAGCCATGTCACGATAAACATCATACAGTCCGTGATAAATGCAGCCAGCATCTGGCTGTACACCATTTCCCACATCTGGTTGTAGGAGACGACGAACGCATCGTAGGACCGGCCGGTCATGACATAGATGGCAAAGAACAGAAAAATCACCGCCCAGTGTCCCCGGCGGTAATAATTGACCTCGATCGCTGCGGCCAGATCGTTATACCAGATCACGGCAAACGGTATGGTCATGAGAACCGCGTTCAGCAGTTTCACGA
>JAFRMI010000024.1 GCA_017430765.1 Lachnospiraceae bacterium
ACAAAAAGCCTCCGGCAGGATGCACACGGGCACGCAATGAGATAGTCGCTTACGCGACCGTGCCCGGCGCAAAAGTCCGGCTGCGCTCCCCTCATGAATGAGGGGCGGGGGAGTTGAAGTCCGCTTGCGGACTTTATTCTATCATAGGTAACTTCGCTTCCTATGATATAAAAAACACTCCGTGAGGATGCACACGGACTTTATTCCTGCACAGTATATTGGCATGATAGATTATTGCAAATTGCAGTTGCCGGATATTTGCCTTATAATTAAATATGTCGGAATGATTCGAACCCGCAGTGCCGCGGCGCCGGATCTGTGTCGGAAGAGGAAGTAAAGAAAGGAACGGTTTATGAAGAAAGTGATTGTCTGCGCCGAGAGTACCGGCGTACATCTGAAGAATGTCATTGTGAATTTTTTGACACAGGAAGGCTATGATTTTACAGATGCGACATCCCGTGATGACCTTTCTTATATCGAAGCTGGCTCTATTGTCGGTGAGAGCATTTCAAAAGGCGACTACCAGTTCGGAATCGTTATGTGCGGTTCGGGGATGGGAGTCAATCTGGTGGCGAACCGCTACCCGGGCGTCTACTGCGGATTGTGTGAGTCATTGCATACGGCGAAAATGGCACGCACAATCACGAACTGCAATGTGCTTGCGCTGGGCGGAAACATTGTAGCGTATGACCTTGCGTGCCGCATGGTGAAGGTCTTTTTGGATACTGAATTCGGCGAGACTTTCCCGGAAGTCATTGCGGACGCGCTGCAGAAGATGTATGCGGAGATGGAAGCGGTTGATCAGAAAACGCACAATGCGTGAAGCGGATCTCCTGCCTGTATACTGCACGCATCCTGCCTTCCGGGCTTGACATTCCGACAGAGCGTACAATCGGCGGGGTGAGAGTGTGTTTACGCAGCAGAGCATATAATCGGCAGGGAGAAAGTTCGACCATGCAGCAGAGCATATAACCGACAGGAAGAAAGTTCGATTATGCAGCAGAGCGTATCAACGGTGAAAAGAAAATATGACCATCCGACAGGAGTAGAACATCTGACATGAGAAAATTTAAAAATCTGGTCATCGGCGGTATTGAGAATAAAATATTCAATCTGATTCTGATCACCGTGGTACTTCTTACAGCGGCATATTCAGCCGTTTCCCTGTATCACAGCAGAATGCTTGCGGAGCTTGCGGCGGAGTCCGGTAAACGGCAGCAGGAATCCATTCAGGAAACCAGTGATATGGTCATGGAGTCCGTGATCAATCAGTCCCTCGGGCGGTCAAACCTGCTCGAGGCCTATCTGGCGGATGAGATGTTTCACGGACTCCGGACACGCGTTGAGATGCTGGGCGATTATGCAGGCAAACTGCTCGCAGATCCGTCAGGTGCCGGAAGAGAATCGTTCGCCGCCCCGGATCCCGGGAAGGACGGGAAAGTGACGTCCCAGCTGATTTTGGCGGAGGGAGTGGACGGGGAGGATCCCGGTCTCAGGGACCGCATCGGCCTGATCGCGAATATGTCAGATCTGATGGCCTCTCTCTTTGGGGTTTCCGCTGAGACAAACTCCTGTTTTATCGCCCTTCCGGACGGTGTTTTCCTCGTGACGGATGACCGTTCCGCTTCGAAATATGACGAGACCGGAGAGCAGATTGCCTATGATCCCCGCGAAAGGCCCTGGTACCAGCTGGCGGTAGAGAGCGGCGGACTTATTTTCACGGATGTAGAGACAGATGCATTTACCGGGGATATCGGGATCGTCTGCGCCATGCCTGTGTATGTCGAAGGAGAACTGAAGGCGGTCGTCGGATCAGACCTGTTCCTTACGTCCATGCAGGAGGCAGTACTTAATTCGGACGAGAACGGAAGCTTTGTATTTGTACTCAATCAGAACGGGCACGTGGTATTCTCTCCGAAAAAGGAGGGCATATTTCAGGTGCATCCTTCAAAGACGGCACTGGATCTGCGGCATTCCGGGAATGATGCCCTTGACGGCTTCGTAAGGGAGGCCATGGAGAACCGGACGGAAGTGCGTCCGGTCGATCTTGATGACGGTACTTATTATATGGTCGGTGCACCGATGGAGACGGTGGGCTGGACCCTCATATCTGCGTGCAGCAAGGAAGCGGCCGGGAAGCCGGCGGCTATGCTCAGAGAAAACTATGAACAGATCCAAAGTGAAACGACGGATGTGTATCGGAAAAAAACGAAGGAGTCGCAGCTTACGGCGACCGTTCTTCTGCTTATTGTTGCGGCCCTGATGCTGGCCGGCGCTCTGACTCTGGCAAAACGGATTGTCAAACCCCTCAATACCATCACAAAGCGGATTTCCCGGCTCAGCGGCAGCAATCTGGAATTCAGGATGGAGGACACCTATCGGACGGGTGACGAAATTGAGGAGCTGGCGGAGTGTTTTGCTTCGCTTTCGCATAAGACGGTTGAATATATGGATACGGTCAGGCGGGTGACGGCAGAGAAGGAGCGGATCGGAACGGAACTGGCTCTCGCTACGGACATTCAGGCGGCGATGCTTCCGCATATCTTTCCTGCCTTCCCGGAACGTCCGGACTTTGATATATTCGCGCAGATGGACGCGGCAAAGGAGGTGGGTGGGGATTTTTACGACTACTTCCTGACGGATGATGACCACCTGTGTATGGTGATTGCTGACGTATCGGGCAAGGGGATTCCCGCCGCCCTGTTCATGATGGCATCGAAGATCATTCTGCAGAGCTGTGCGATGCTCGGGAGTTCTCCCGGGGAGATCCTCACAAAAACCAATGAAGCGATCTGCTCAAATAATGAAGCGGAGATGTTTGTCACAGTGTGGGTCGGCATTCTGGAGCTTTCCACAGGTATTCTTACTGCTGCCAACGCCGGACATGAGTACCCGGTCATCAAGAAACCCGGCGGACAGTTTGAGATATTCAGGGAGAAACACGGATTTGTCATCGGGGGCATGGAGGACATGCGCTATTGTGAGTATGAGGTGCATATGGAGCCCGGCGCAAAGCTGTTCGTGTATACGGACGGCGTAGCGGAGGCCACCAATGCCGAAAAGGAACTCTTCGGTACGGAGCGGATGCTTCAGGCGCTGAATGAAGCGCCGGAGAGTTCTCCGGAAGATCTCCTCGCGAATGTCAGAAGGGCGGTCGATGACTTTGTAAAAGAAGAGGAGCAGTTTGATGACCTGACCATGCTCTGTATGGAATACCGGGGCGCCTGAGGGACGCAGGGCCGGCTGGCAGCGGATCCGGACAGGGCGCCGTAAGGTGCTCTGCGGAGAGCAGAAGTGTTCAGAAATGACCAGAAAAGGTCTTTTACTTGTCAGGCTCTCCGCCGTATGGTAGACTTGCATTCTACATTATATCGTGAACGCCGCTTTATATGCGGCGATCACGATTTGATGCGCACGTCCGCACAAAGGGATATGTTTTACACCATGACGGCCGTGCGGCAGCAAGGCGGTTACTGCCGCTTATGATCATTATAAAGTGACAGATGTTGTAAAGACGGAGGGCTTACATGGCGACCTACATCAATGAACCATCCCATACTTTTAATGAATATCTTCTCATTCCCGGCTATTCATCCAAAGAATGCATGCCGGCCAATGTATCTCTGAAAACACCTCTTACCAAGTTCCGGAAAAGAGACGGGGAAAAACCTGCGATCGAGATGTCGATCCCCATGGTCTCTGCGATTATGCAGTCCGTCTCCGGCGACAGGCTTGCCGTCGCCCTGGCGAGGGCAGGAGGTGTGTCTTTTATTTACGGGTCCCAGTCCATCGAAAGCGAGGCGGCGATGGTCTCCCGTGTGAAAGAATATAAGTCCGGTTTTGTGCCGAGCGATTCCAACATCAGCCCGGAATCCACGCTGGCGGACATCCTGAAGCTGAAGGAAAAAACCGGGCACTCCACGATGGCAGTGACGGACGACGGCACGGTTAACGGCCGCCTCGTCGGAATTGTGACGAGCCGTGACTACCGGATCAGCCGCATGGACCTGTCTGTCAAAGTAAAGGAGTTTATGACCCCCCTCTCGCAGCTGATTTACGCGAGGGACGGGATCACACTCAGCGAGGCGAACGATATTATCTGGGATAAGAAGCTCAATGCGCTTCCGATCATCAGTGACGACGGACGGCTCGTCTCCTTCGTCTTCCGCAAGGACTACGAGGAGCATAAAGCCAATCCGCTTGAGATGCTGGATCAGAAGAAGCGTTACATCGTCGGCGCCGGCATCAATACGCGCGATTATGAAGAGCGCGTCCCCGCCCTCATTGACGCGGGTGCGGATGTCCTGTGCATCGATTCTTCCGAGGGCTTCTCTGAGTGGCAGAAGATGACGCTCGAGTGGATCCGCGGGAAGTACGGTGACGCGGTAAAAGTCGGCGCGGGCAATGTTGTCGACCGGGAAGGCTTCCTCTTCCTCGCCGAGAGCGGTGCGGATTTTGTGAAAGTCGGCATCGGCGGGGGCTCAATCTGCATTACGCGCGAGACGAAGGGCATCGGCCGCGGCCAGGCGACGGCTGTCATCGAGGTCTGCAAAGCACGCGATGAGTATTATGAGAAGACAGGCATCTATGTTCCGGTTTGCTCCGACGGTGGTATTGTCTACGATCACCACATTACACTCGCGCTCGCAATGGGTGCGGACTTCGTGATGCTCGGCCGCTATTTCGCCCGCTTTGACGAGAGCCCGACAGAGAAGCTCCTTGTCGGCGGAAGTTTCGTGAAGGAATATTGGGGAGAAGGTTCCAACCGCGCCAGAAACTGGCAGAGATATGATCTGGGCGGGGACAAGAAGCTGACATTTGAGGAAGGAGTCGACTCCTACGTCCCGTACGCCGGTTCTTTAAGCGAGAATGTGGAGAAGACGACCAGCAAGATCAAATCCACGATGTGCAACTGCGGCGCGCTCTCCCTTCCGGAACTTCAGGAGAAGGCGAAGATTACGCTCGTCTCCGCGACCAGTATTGTTGAGGGCGGCGCTCACGACGTCATCCGCAGGGAGAAGACATCGACGGATCATCGATGATCTGTTTTTAAAACCAACAGTGATCGGAAACATGGGAAAACAATCCGGCAGGCATCCGGAAAATCCGGAAAAAGAAGCAAAACTGATGGAGATGGACGGGCGTCTTGTTCTTACGGACGGGACGCTCCGTCTTTTTGCTGACTTTTCCGACATGCTTCCGCGTCTCAGGGAGGAGAATCTGCGGAGAGAACTGCTGATCAGGGCGGCAAAGCGGCCTGCCTCTAAAATGCTTACAGCCGTCGATGCGACGGCCGGACTGGGAGAGGATTCTCTTCTTCTGGCAGCGGCCGGCTTTCAGGTTGTCCTGTATGAAAATGATCCGGTGATCGCCGATCTTCTCGAGGACGGCATGCGCCGCGGCCTTGCGGATCCTTCACTGTCCGGGTATATCCGCCGTATGGTTCTCCGCAGGGAAGACAGCATCCGCGCGATGCGGAGCCTCCCGTCATCACCGGATCTGATCTACCTCGACCCGATGTTTCCGGAGCGGACGAAGAGCGCGAAAGTGAAGAAGAAATTCCAGCTGCTTCAGCTGCTGGAAAAGCCCTGCTCGAACGGGGAGGAGCTGCTCATGGCGGCGTATGAGGCCTCTCCTGCGCGGATCGTCGTCAAAAGACCCGCGAAAGGGGAGTATCTGGCAGGAAGAAAACCGGATTATTCGCTCCGGGGGAAGGCTGTCCGATATGACGTATTTGTGCCGGGAAACAATCACTGACCCGCACTTTTTATGGTTCGTTTCACCGAATTTTCACAGCTGTAATCGTTTCGAAATATCCCAAACATCTTTTCATCACATATTTCCTGTATAAAAAAATTGTATGCAATGAATTCAGCAGGGCAGCTTTCTTCAAAGAGGGCTGCGGTTTGTTCTGCGGATAAAGGGAGAGTGGCTGCATTTTTTTAGAGGAAGGTGCGGGCGGATCGGTTAAACGGAGGGTGACAGCATGAAGAGAGCCGGAAGAGTACGTCGGATCCCCATTTGGGTCATCATTACACTGATACTGGTGGTTATACTTGCCGGAATTTCGGGACTGATTGTCGGCATTGCTGTCAGGGCCCCGAAGATCGGTGTGCTGGATGCTGTGCCGAAAGGATACCGGTCGAGTATTCTGGACGATGAAGGCAATGTTGTCCTGACGCTGTCCGGTGAGTCGTCGAACCGGGTGTATGTGAAGCTGACGGAGATCCCCGAAGACCTCCAGCACGCATTTGTCGCGATTGAGGATGAGCGGTTTTACACACATCATGGCGTTGACCCCAGAGGGATTGCGAGGGCTGTGTTCAAGGGGATCCGCAGCGGCGGGATTACAGAGGGAGCCAGCACGATCACGCAGCAGCTGCTGAAGAACAACGTGTTTACGGAATGGACGAAAGAGCAGTCCTTCGCCGCGAAGGTGGAACGAAAGCTGGAAGAACAGTATCTGGCGATCGTACTGGAGCAGAGAGCTTCGAAGGACTGGATCCTTGAGAACTATCTCAATACCATTAACCTTGGAGGCGGAAACTGGGGCGTTGAGACAGCGGCGAGGTACTATTTTGATAAGGATGTTTCGGATCTGACGCTTTCGGAGAGCGCGGTGCTCGCGGGCATTACCAAGAACCCGACGACCTATAATCCCCTGAAGAATCCCGAAGAAAATAAGGAGAGGCGGATACTGGTTCTTAAAAAGATGCTCTCTCTTGGTTATATTACGGAACAGGAGATGGAAGAGGCGCTTACGGATCCGGTTTATGAGCGGATCGGGGAGGTGAGCCGGACGGTCCGGACGCAGGAGATCATGACATATTTTGAGGACTCTCTGGTATATGACCTGATCCAGGATCTTATGGAGGCAAACAGATGTACTGAGGATGAAGCCTGGAATCTTCTCTACCGGGGAGGCCTGACGGTTTATTCCACGGAGAACAGCCGCCTGCAGGAGATCTGCGAGGGCGCGGCGGGGGATGATTCGCTCTACCCGGACGGCTCTGAGATCTCCATGGTGATGATTGACAACCGGAACGGTCAGGTAAAAGCGATGATCGGCGGAAGAGGAAAGAAGGAGGCATCTCTTCTTTTTAACAGGGCGATCGCCAGCAAGAGGCAGCCGGGATCGACGATTAAAGTGATCGGAGAGTACGCCGCCGCACTTGAAAAGTCGCAGATTACGCTCGGTACGATTGTCGACGACGCGCCGTATACCTATTCGGACGGGACGTCCGTCGTCAATTCCAACGGGGTTTACGCGGGGAAGACAACGGTCCGGAGCGCGATTGTGCATTCCAACAATATAGTGGCGCTGAAAGTGTTTCAGAACGCCGGGATGGATACTGTGTGGACGCAGCTGCAGAGATTCGGGATCTCTACTTTGACGGATGCGGACAAGGTAGAGGCCCTGGCCCTCGGAGGGACGAGCGGGGGCGTAACGAATCTGGAACTGACGGCCGCATACAGCGCGATTGCCCGCGGCGGCGAGTATCTGGAACCCGTCTATTACACGAAGGTTCTCGACAGAGAGGGCAATGTGCTCTTGGAAAACCGGCAGAGGAGTGTACAGGCCGTGCGGGAGTCGACGGCGGAACTTCTGACGGATGCGCTGCAGGACGTCATGACGCAGGGAACCGGGACGACCGCGGACTTTGAGGGCATGCCGATGGCCGGGAAGAGCGGCACCTCGACAGGGATCCGTGACGCATGGTTCGAGGGATATACGCCTTATTATACATTCGGTATATGGGGCGGATATGATGACAATCAGGAACAGGAGAGCAGCAAATATGTGCAGAACGTCTGGAAGACGGTCATGACGAAAGCCCATGAGGGGCTTGCGGAGACGGCGCTCAATAATGCTGAGGATAAGCATATGTGCTATATCTGCACGAAATGCGGAAAGCTCGCCGTGGAAGGCCTCTGTGACGTGTCCGAGCAGGGGGATATGACCGCGAAGGAGTATTTTATCCCGGGGACGGAACCTACGGAAAAATGCACCTGTCATGTGGCAGTCCGGATCTGCAGCGAATCCGGGGAGAAGGCGAGCACGCACTGCACGTCGACCTACACAAAAGTGTTTCTGAAGGAAGCGACCGCCGATACGGAGGACGCGGCTTATGTGATTCCGGAATCTCTCGCGGGAGACGCGACCTGTCAGACACACCGGCATTTCTGGTCCGGGTGGTTCCACTCCGGGGAGAAGAAGGAGGATCCGGCCGAAGAGACGGAGGAGCCGGTTCCCATTGAGGAACCGGAGGAGGATCCCGAAGAGGAAGTCCCGTACGGGGAACCGGAAGAGGACCTGGAGGAAGAACCTGACGAACCGGAGGAAAAGGAAGAAGACGAAGGCGGCGGGTTCTGGGGATGGCTGTTCGGATGATGATTGATGAGTAGGTCATTGTTGTTAATGGGGACGGGTGTCAATGACACCCGTCCCCATTGACACCCCCCTGCCGCCGGCAGGGGGGTGTATCGATCGGATCGTTATTTCAGATTTTCAGCATATCGGCAAAGTGCGGTGAATGTTTCTTCACTGATATCGTGCTCGATCTTGCACGCGTCTTCACGTGCCTGCTCTTCAGAGACACCGATCTGCATAAAGAACTTCGTGAGTGCCTTGTGGCGCGTATAAATCTTCTCAGCGATCTCCATGCCGCTCTCCGTCAGCGTGATCATGCCGTCCCGGTTCATCGTAATATAGCCGTTTTCGCGGAGACGCTTGGTCGCGTAGCTGACGGAGGGTTTGGTCACGCCGAGATGTTCCGCAATATCGATGGAACGGACGTATCCGTGACGCTCCTTCATCACAAGCATCGCTTCCAGATAATCTTCCGCTGATTTTCTGATTTCCATAAGTCCTGCCTTTCATGCAAATGCATCCATTTGTATATGCATATTCCGCCATTTCGGCTGAAATTACACATAGACTATCACAAAAGGAGTAATAGTTCAACAGAATCGTGAAAACGAATCGTATTTGCTATGTTCTTTCTTGTGCAACACTTCCAAATAGAGTATAATTGAATACATGAATTTCGTGAAAAACACAAGGGAGGTTCATTATGAGTCAAAACAACATGTTAGCGATGATCCTTGCCGGCGGCAGAGGAAGCCGTCTCCTGGATCTGACAAACAAAGTCGCCAAGCCTGCGGTGTTTTTTGGCGGGAAGTACCGGATTATTGATTTCCCTCTGAGCAACTGTGCGAATTCGGGAATCGATGTTGTGGGTGTCCTCACCCAGTATGAATCCGTGCTTCTTAACAGCTACGTCGCACAGGGCAGAAGATGGGGACTGGACTCCCGTGAAAGCGGGGTGTTTGTTCTGACACCGAGAGAGAAAGCGGATGAGGGGCTTGAAGTGTACCGCGGGACGGCCGATGCCATCTCGCAGAACATCGATTTCATCGATTCCTACAGTCCGGAATATCTTCTTATTCTGTCAGGTGACCACATCTATAAGATGGATTACGACGAAATGCTGAATTACCACAAGGAGCAGAACGCGGAACTCACTGTGGCAGTCCGCCCTGTTCCCTGGAAGGAAGCGAGCCGTTTCGGCATCATGAATACCAATGAAGCCGGCGAAATCGTGGAATTTGAAGAGAAGCCGAAGGAGCCGAAGAGCAATCTGGCTTCCATGGGCATCTACATCTTTACCTGGAAGAGCCTCCGTAAGACCCTGATCGCGGATATGAAGAATCCGGAATCGAGCCATGACTTCGGCAACGATGTCATCCCGACCTTCCTCAGGGAGAACCGGAAGATGGTCGCCTATAAGTTTGAGGGATACTGGAAGGATGTAGGAACGATCGATTCCCTCTGGGAAGCGAACATGGACCTTCTCGGCAAGAAGAGTGAGCTGGATCTGGGCGACAATGCATGGCAGATCTACTCCGAGGATTACTCCTCACTTCCCGCGTATATCGGTCCGGAGGCAGTGATTGACCGCGCGTATATTACGCAGGGCTGCGAGGTTGACGGAGAAGTGCACGGTTCCGTGCTTTTTACCAATGCGGAAGTGAAAGCAGGCGCGGTTGTGACGGATACGGTACTGATGCCCGGCGCGGTCGTCGAAGAGGGGGCCCGCGTCACCCGCGCGCTCGTTGCGGGCAATGTCACGATCGGCAAGGGCGCGGTCGTCGGAGACGCGAAGAGCGAAAACATCCTGCTCGTCTCAAAACGTGTAAAGGGGGAAGAATAATATGCCGAAAGCATTAGGAATTATTACAGCAGCTTCCAACCGCTATAAGGTGGAGGGCCTTCAGGAGCACAGACCGATCGGCGGCTTTTCGTTCGCGGGCAGATACCGCGTGATTGATTTTCCTGTGTCCAATATGAGCAACAGTGACATCGATCACATTCTGGTATACATAAACGGCAATCCGCGCTCTCTGGTAGAGCATCTCGGCTCCGGCCGGATCTACAACATCAATTCCAAGAGGGGCAAGCTCCAGCTGCTCTTCCACGACGAGGCGAACACGAATGAGATGTACAATACGGATATCGCCTCCTTCCTGGACAACATTGCGACAATTGAAAGAAGCCGTAACGAATATGTCGTAATCGCGCCCAGCAACATGGTTTTCCGCCAGAACTTTGACAAGCTGCTTCGCCAGCACATCGACAGCGGAGCAGACATCACGCTTCTCTACCACAGAGTCGACAATGCGAGAACCTGCTATCTGGGATGCAACATTCTGAGCCTCAACCGGCAGAAGGGTGTCCAGTCCATCGATACCAATATGGGCAACGTCGATGGAAGGAACATCTTCATGGACACCTATATCATGAAGAAGTCCCTGCTTCTGGAACTGATCTTCAAGGCACGCAACATCAGCTCCATGTATCATCTGTCCAGAATCGTCTCCCTTGCGTGTGACGAGCTTGACATCCGCGGTGTCCAGCACAAGGGTTATTTCGCAGCCATCACGGACCTCAAGAGCTATTATGATGCGAATCTCTCCCTCATCAACCGTGAGAATGCGGAATCTCTCTTTGACCCGAAGTGGCCGTTCTATACCAGGACGACGGACTCCTGCCCGACGCAGTATTTCGAAGGCGCTTCGGTTCACAACTCCCTGATCGCGAACGCCTGCTCCATCGAGGGCACGGTCGAGAATTCCGTGATCGGACGCGGTGTCACGATCAAGCCCGGCTGCAGCGTGAAGGACAGCGTGATTCTCGCTTATTCGACACTCGGAGAAGATGTCCATCTGGAGAACCAGGTCGTTGACAAATGGGCCACCATCACCCACGCGAAGGAACTTCGCGCGGCGTCGGAGAAGCCCGGTTATATTCGGAGAGACGACATTCTGTGATGTATTTTGATGCGGCACCGCTCGAAGGCGTGACGGATTATGTGTACCGGGCTGTCCATCACCGGTTCTTTCCGGAGACGGACCGGTACTACACCCCGTTTATCGCCGCGAACTGGACGCGCCATTTGAAAAAGAAAGAGGAAATGGAAGTGACACCGGAGTTGAACTCCGGTGTCATTCTTGTGCCGCAGATCCTGACGGATGACCCGGAAGTGCTCCTGTTTACAGTGCGGATGCTGCGGGAAAAGGGGTACCGGATCGTCAATCTTAATCTCGGCTGTCCCTCCGTCACGGTCATGCGGCACGGAAAGGGAGCGGCCCAGCTGGCGGATCCGGACAGACTGGATGCATTTTTTGAAACCTATTTCGAAAATGCGGCTGCGTATGGCGTGCGCGGCGTAAAACTGACCGTGAAGACGCGGGTCGGAATGGATTCCGGCCGGGAAGCGGGGAGACTGATCGGGATCTATAACCGCTATCCGATCGCGGAGGTGATTGTTCACGCCCGGACGGGGAAGGCCTTTTATGGGGGAGAGGTGGATTTGGAAGCATTTTCCGAATTTGCGGAGCACTGCGCTCATCCGCTCCTCTTTAACGGGGATGTGGTGGACCCGGCCTCCTGTCAGCGGATCTGCGCGCTGTTTCCGGCCCTCAGCGGCGTGATGATCGGAAGGGGGCTTATTGCGAATCCGGCCCTTGTCCGGATGCTGAAAGGGGGCGCACCCCTTTCCTGTGAAGAACTGCGCTGTTTTCACGAGGGACTGCTGGAAGAGAAAATGCGCGCGGGAGGAGGATTTCAAAGCATCTGTGGAAAAATGAAGGAATTGTGGTATTATATGGGGCAAATGTTCCCCCGCGCGGAGGATGCGCTCGGAAAAATCCGTGCCGCACAGGACTTTGCTGCGTACAGGGCAGCGGTGGAGAATCTTTTTCAGACAACGAAACCGGATCCCTTTGCAAAGTTTTCTGCTACGAATTGACTCTATGTGTTATGATATAGGGTAATAGCACTGAAGCGGCCGCCGCAGCGGGCGGGAACCTTCAGATTTTCGTGAGACTTTGAAAGGAGAAGCGTAGAGACATGCGTAGGGTATTGCTGAAATTGAGCGGTGAAGCTCTCGCAGGAGAGCGAAAAACCGGATTTGATGAGGACACCGTGAAACGCGTGGCGCAGCAGGTGAAGAAGATTTCGGAGGAGGGCATCGAGCTTGCCGTCGTGATCGGCGGAGGCAATTTCTGGAGAGGCCGCTCTTCGAACGCGATCGACCGGACGAAGGCCGATCAGATTGGGATGCTGGCGACCGTGATGAACTGCATCTATGTTTCGGAGATCTTCCGCTCGGAGGGAATGAAGACCGCCGTGATGACGCCGTTTGCAGTTGGAGCATTTACCGAGCTGTTTTCGAAGGACCGTGCCGTGGAACTTCTGAAAAACGGCTGTATCGTTTTTTTTGCCGGCGGGACCGGACACCCGTACTTTTCAACGGATACGGGAGTGGTACTGCGCGCCATTGAGATGGAAGCGGACGAGATTCTTCTCGCGAAAGCAGTCGACGGCGTGTATGACAGCGATCCGAAATTGAATCCGGAGGCGAAAAAGTTCGATGCGATCTCGATCGACGAGGTGGTGGAACGGGGACTTGGGGTCGTGGACGGCGCCGCTGCCGTCATGGCGAAGGAGAACCGGGTTCCGATGCTTGTATTCGGCTTAAATGAAGAGGACAGTATTGCCCGTGCTGCGCGCGGAGACATCGACGGGACCAGAGTGACCGTATAAGGAGGAAGGAAAGATGAGCGAGCGTCTCAATATTTATGAAGAGAAGATGCAGAAGACGATGAAGAATCTGGAGAATGAGTTTGGCACCATCCGCGCAGGCAGAGCGAATCCGCATGTCCTCGACCGCATTACGGTCGACTATTACGGCACACCGACCCAGATCAACCAGGTAGCCAACGTGCAGGTGCCGGAAGCCCGTATGATTACGATCTCCCCGTGGGAGCCGAAGATGGTGAAGCCGATCATTAAGGCGATTCAGATGTCGGATCTGGGTATCAACCCGACGGATGACGGCCATGTAATCCGGCTCGTCTTCCCGGAACTTACGGAGGAGCGAAGAAAACAGCTCGCCAAGGAAGTGAAGAAGAAGGGTGAGGGAGCTAAAGTCGCGATCCGCAATATCCGCAGGGACGGAAACGATATGCTCAAAAAACTGAAAAAATCAGATGAAGTATCTGAGGATGTTGTCGCGGATGAAGAGGACCAGCTTCAGAAGATCACGGATTCATTCATCAAGAAGGTGGATGCGGCCGTCGAAGAGAAGACGAAGGAGCTCATGACGATCTGATGAAGAATATTGCACTCTTAGGTTCAACGGGTTCTATCGGAACACAGACGTTAGACGTCATCCGGATGCACCCTGACCGCATGCGTGCGGCGGCACTTTGCTGCTGGACGAATATCGGCCTTCTGGAGAAGCAGATCCGTGAGTTTAAACCGCGGATTGCGGCCGTTTATGACGAAGCATGCGCAAAGGATCTAAAGAGCAGGGTTCGTGATCTCGATGTAAAAGTCCTTTCAGGGATGGAAGGGCTGATTGAGATGTGCGCGTCTGCCGATTCGGATCTCGTCGTGACGGCAATCGTCGGAATGATCGGGCTGCGTCCGACCATCGCCGCGATTGAAGCAGGTAAGGATATTGCACTTGCGAACAAGGAGACGCCCGTGACAGCCGGGCATCTGATCATGCCCCTCGTTAAAAAACACGGCGTAAGAATTCTTCCGGTTGATTCCGAGCTGTCCGCCATCTTTCAGGCGCTGCAGGGAAAAGGCAATTCGGATATCCGGAGAATCCTGCTCACCGCTTCGGGCGGTCCGTTCCGCGGGATGTCCCGCGAGGAACTGTCCTGCGTCACCGTGCGGGAAGCACTCGCCCATCCGACCTGGAGCATGGGTCCCAAAGTGACGATTGATTCTGCATCCCTCGTCAATAAGGGACTGGAAGTCATTGAGTCGAGATGGCTCTTCGATGTCTCTCCGGATCAGATCGAAGTCGTGATTCAGCCGCAGGGCGTCATCCATTCCATGGTGGAATACGAAGATAACTCCGTGATAGCACAGCTCAGTGTCTCTGACATGAGAATAGCCATCCAGTACGCACTGACCTGGCCGGAGCATGTAAAATCTCCGGCGGCGCCTCTGGATTTTCAGGCGTTAAGCAGAATTGAACTGGCTCCTCCGGATATGGAGGTCTTTCGGGGACTGCCCCTGGCACTTTCCGCGATCCGGACAGGGGGTTCGATGCCGTGCGTTTTCAACGCGGCGAATGAATGGGCCAATGCCGAGTTTCGAAGGGGAGCGATCCGCTTCCTTGAAATCTACGATATCATCGAGGATGCGATGGCGGTGCACAGGGTCATCCCGGAACCGTCGTTGGAGGAGATCCTCGGGATCCAGTCGGAGATCGATGCTTACTGTCATGAAAAGTTTAAAAGGTAGGGACGGATCCCTGTCTGTTTGTGCTGCGCGGGGTTCCGCGTCAGGTTCCGCATGCGGAACGCGGCTTCTGCTTTACCGGAGGAATCAGCATTGAAAACCAGAATTATCAGCGGCGCGGTTCTCGCGGTGATCCTCGTCGCCGTCCTTTTTTTCGGCGGACTGCCGCTTCTTATTGCGCTGCTTTTTTGTTCACTTGTCGGGATGTATGAGGTGGACAGGGCTCTCGGGGCTGTGACGGAGGAGAAAAAAATGACGCCTGTCGCAGCTGCGGGGCTGATTTCCGCTGTTCTCCTATACGTCGTGCTTTTCTTTAAGGGCGATGCCTGGTATGGGGAGATCGGTGCCTTGGCGGTCGTTTTGATCATGGGGACGTATGTGGCCGCATTTTCTGTGACCGACAGTTCACAGACTGTGGCTTCTGTTTTCAGTTTTTTCTACGTCGCTTATATCCTCGGCTTCATTTACCTCCTCCGCGCGGGAGAGAACGGCCTTATTCATGTGATCCCCGTTTTTTTGTCATCCTGGATTGCGGATACCTGCGCCTATTTTACGGGCATGAAATTCGGAAAGCATAAAATGACGCCGGTGCTGAGCCCGAAAAAAACACTGGAGGGAGCAGCCGGAGGAATACTGGGGGCAGCTGCGGCCGGCCTTCTGTTCGCCTTTTTTGCGGACAGGGAGCATCTGTGGCAGTATCCCCTCATCTGTGCGGCTGCGTCCGTGATTTCGATCTTCGGTGATCTTGCGGCATCTGCCATAAAGAGGGACCGGGAGATCAAGGATTACGGAAAGCTGATTCCGGGGCACGGAGGGATCATGGACCGGTTTGACAGCGTGATTTTTACGGCGCCGGTTATCTATTTTCTGACAAAGTTACTTATGGCAAGCGGGGTATAAAGCAGTTTGAAGTGGATCATTGCATTTATTGTTTTTTCCATATTAGTGCTGTTTCATGAGTTCGGCCATTTTCTGGTGGCCAGACTCAATGGGGTGACGGTTGAAGAGTTTTCTCTGGGCTTCGGACCGCGGCTTCTTACCGCAGTGAGCGGAGGGACCAGATATTCCCTGAAAGCGCTTCCCTTCGGCGGTTCCTGCAGGATGAAGGGCCTGATGGATGACACGGGCGAGGGAGTAATTGACAAAAGCGAAGGCTCTTTCTTCTCGGCGTCCGTCGGGCGCCGCGCCGCGATCATATTCGCGGGGCCGTTTTTTAATTTTCTGCTCGCTTTTATCGGTGCGGTGATTGTGATCTCGGTTGTGGGATACGACCCCGCGAAGGTTCTCTACGTCGCGGAGGACAGCCCGGCATATGAGGCGGGACTTCGTGCCGGCGATGAGATCACCTCTTTTATGGGGTCACCGATCGATATCGGGCGGGATCTTTCCACCTGGTACGTGATGCATGACCTGAAGGCAGGTGAGGAGATCCGTGTCACATGGAAGAGAGACGGGGAGAAGCAGTCCGCAGTCTTTCTCCCGAACGTTGAGACCCGCTATATGATGGGAATTACTTACACCCTTGATTCGGATACAGCCCGGGTCGACCAGGTGTCTGTCGGTTCTCCCCTCGATGCGGCCGGTGTCCGCGCAGGAGATGTGATCACCTCGGTGAACGGGACGGAGATCACGGACGGGAAGAGTCTCAATGCCTATTTTGAGGAACATCCCCTGACAGCGGAGGAAGTATCTCTTGTGCTGCTCCGGAGCGGGCACACGTATGAGACGAAAGTGACGCCCGTCCGCACGGATTACGTTAAGAGCGGTTTCTCCTATAATCTTTACCGGGAGAAGATCGGTGCGGCCGGCGTGTTAAAATACGGCCTGATCGAGGTGAAATATTGGATCAGAACGGTCATATCGTCCCTTGCCGCCATGTTTACAGGAAGATTTTCTGTCAACGATCTGTCGGGCCCGGTCGGCGTCGTCGACATCGTGGGGAGCACATACGAGGAGGCGAAGGAGGAGGGGGCTCTCATGACCTGGATGAATATGATCAATCTCATCATCCTCCTGTCCGCAAATCTCGGAGTCATGAATCTTCTCCCGATCCCCGCGCTGGACGGGGGAAGGCTGGTTTTCCTCATCGCGGAAGCGGTGCGGGGGAAACCGGTGGACCGGAAAGTGGAGATGGCGTTCCAGACGGTTGCCGCTGTCCTGCTCATGATCCTGATGGTGTATGTGATGTATCATGATATCCTGATGATGCTGACGCACTGAGGGAGGGGAGCGCGCTTTTCCTGTTTTTAAAAAAGTGGGTTGACAAACCGGGAAGGTGTGAATATAATCAATTTGTTGGCTCAAGGGCAAAGCTTTTGGTCATCTGCGGAAGTGTCGGAATTGGCAGACGAGCTAGACTAAGGATCTAGTGGCAGCTATGTCGTGCGGGTTCAAGTCCCGCCTTCCGCATATTCTTATGAAGGCTGTTTTTCCTTACTTTTCAAGGAAAATCAGCCTTTTTTCATGAATGAAATTCACTGTTTTTGGGACCACATGGGACCACTTTATTAAGCTGATCCTTCTTTATTAATAGACGGTAAAAAACCCATCTGGGTGATGGGTATCTCAACCATAATTACATTGCAGCAGAAAGAATGTTTCTTTTTTGCCGAAATTTATCGTTTGGGAGACGTATGTACAGAACCGGTAAACTGAGATGGCCTGCGTCCACCTGACCTGCTATTGCGTTATCAGCCGAAATTTGCTAAAATTTCCATGATTGTTCAGACAGTTTTATGTTGATTTTACAGACGGAGGTGCGTGTATGAGTACAGAATCGGAAAAAGATAACTACGAAGCGCCTTACGACGAGAATGAGGATCTTGAACAGGAGATGTCTGCCGAGGAGAAGGAGAGACTTGCTGAGATCAGAAAGCGGGATGAGAGAAGACGCCGGAATATGATCCGCCGCCGCAAGCAGCTGATCCGCCGCTGCATCATCCTGGGAGCAGCTCTTGCTTTGCTGCTCCTTATTGTCATTCTGATCAGTTCCATCAGAGGGCACTCCGCGAAGAAGAAAGCGGAGAAGGCGGAGAGCGCTGCTGCTGCTTTGGCGGAGTCCGCGCTGTCTGCCGAACAGGCCGCGGAGTCTGTACCGGAGACGCCTGCGGCCGTTGAAGATGCGCTCGCGGAAGCATCCCTTGCTGCGGCGCAGTACGACTATGACAAGGCGCTTGCCCGGATTCAGGAAGTTCCGAATTACGAGCAGTATGCAGGGCTGAAAGAAGAGTATGACAGGATCGCTGCGGAGAAAGAGACGCTGGTGGAGTATCCGCTCGATAAGATCACGCACATCTTCTATCACTCCCTTCTCGTGGAGCCGGAGAAAGCGTTTGACGGGGACGGGAAGGACGCCGACTATAACCAGGCCTATACGACCGTTGAGGAGTACAATAAGATTACCCAGACTCTCTATGATAAAGGATATGTCCTTGTCAGTGTGCACGATATGGCGGAAGTGGACGAAAACGGCGTGATGCAGCCAAAGAAGATTATGCTGCCGCCCGGAAAAACGCCGTTTGTTCTTTCACAGGACGATGTGAGCTACTATCATTACATGGACGGGGACGGTTTTGCGACGAAGCTCATCATCGACAGCGACGGCAAGATCCGAAACGAATATGTCAATGACGACGGTTCCGTCACGATCGGCGACTATGATATGGTGCCTCTCCTTGACCGTTTTGTCGAAGAGCATCCGGATTTCTCCTATCACGGGAGGAAGGGCATTCTGGCCATGACGGGTTATGACGGGGTCCTCGGTTACCGCGTAGACACGGCGTATAAGACGCTGGAGAACCTGGATGAAGACCAGAAGAAGTGGCTCGAGGCGAATCCGGATTTCGATTTCGATAAAGAGTGTGAGGAAGCAAAACGTGTCGCGGATGCGATGAAGGCCGAGGGATGGGAATTTGCCAGCCATACCTGGGGCCACCGCGACGCGGGAAGATGCACGGCCGAGCAGCTTCAGGTCGACAATGAAAAATGGCAGGAGCGCATCGCCCCCATTCTCGGCAAGACGGACGTGATCATCTTCGCGTACGGTTCGGATATCAGCGAAACGGAGGAGTACTCCTGGGATAATCCGAAATTTGAATATTTCAAATCCCAGGGCTTTGACTATTACTGCCCCGTGAACAGCTGGGAATACACGGTGAGCATTACGGACGACTACTTCCATCAGGGCCGCCGGAACGTCGACGGATACAGAATGTACTATAATCCGGACCGGCTGGATGATCTCTTCAATGTGGATGAGGTCTTTGACCCGGCCCGCCCGGTGCCTGTACCGGAGATGGAGTGATGTGACAGGTTCATGCGTCACTGAATACGAGAGAAACCTATGTCAATGAATGAAGAAAAACGTGCATTGCCTCCGGAAGAATACCTGGAGCCCCGCTGCCCTTTGTGCGAGGAGCCCTTCGGTGTCACTCCGGAGGCAAAGCCTGTCCCGCAGAAAAGAATTATCGAGAAGATGGATGAGTATATGGGCCGCCGGGATTATAAGGGAGCGGAGCGCCATCTTCTCTACTGGCTTCGCGAAGCGCGCCTCGGACGGGACTTCCGGGGAGAATTCATGCTGCTCGGAGAACTTGTCGGACACTACCGCAAAACAGGCGAGCGCGACAAGGCGATGCGCAGCGCTGACGAGGCGCTCGCTCTGATCCGGGAGATGGATTATGAGAACACGATCAGCGCCGGTACCATGTATGTCAACATCGCGACGGCCTGCAATGCGTTCGGGGAGAATGAAAGAGCCTATGAACTGTTCCGGAAGGCCCGGACGGCTTATGAGGGCAGCGAGTTTACCGATCCCGCACTCATCGGCGGACTCATGAACAACATGGGTCTTGCCTGTGTCTCTTTGAAGCGCTTTGAGGAAGCCGCCGGGTACTATGAAAAAGCGCTTGAAGTAATGAAGGAGGTCCCGGGAGGAGAGCTCGAGCAGGCGATTACATATCTCAACATGGCGTCTGCGGCCGAGGAAGAGCTTGGCCTTCTGGAGGGGGAGAGCCACATCTTTGCGCTCCTTGACAAGGCGGAGGAGCTTCTGCGCACGCCATCCGTCCCCCAGGACGGCTATTGCGCTTTCGTTCTTGAAAAATGCGCTCCCGCGTTCGATTATTACGGGTATTTCCTGACGGCGGCGGAGTGCCGGAGCAGGGCGGAAGCCATCTACACAAAGTCATAAGAGCCGGTCATGACGGTTCCGAAGCTCCCGCATCGCATGCGGCGGAGAACGGCGGCACTGCAAAAGAGGATCCTGCTTATTTACGGCTGCGGAGAGAAGATCTGTAAACATATGAATGGACTTGCACTGTCAAAACAATATTTTGAAGAATACGGACTGCCGATGCTCAAAGAGCAGTTCCCTGAGGTTCTCCCCAATCTGGCCTGCGGGCTGTTTGGGAGCGGTTCGGAGTGCCTGGGATACGACGACGAACTGTCGAGGGATCACGACTTTGAGCCCGGCTTCCTGATCCTGCTCCCCGGCGAGGAGACCGTTGACCGCCGGACAGAATTTCTGCTTGAGCGCGCCTACGCAAAGCTCCCGAAAGAATTTATGGGCGTAAAAAGGAGCCTGCTCTCTCCGGTGGGCGGAAACCGGCACGGGGTTGTGCGGATGGATGCATTTTTTGAGGAGAAGACGGGAAGCCCGGACGGGGTTCTGACTGCGGACGCGTGGCTTTGTGTACCGGAACAGTCGCTCCTTGAAGCCACAGGCGGCGAACTCTTTCTGGACGTATGTGGAAAATGCAGCCGCATAAGGGAGGCCCTTTCGTTCTATCCCGAGGATATCCGCCTGAAAAAGCTGGCGGGCTACCTTCTGCTTATGGCGCAGTCCGGACAGTACAATTACCGGCGCTGCCTGGGACACGGCGAGACGGCTGCGGCACAGCTTGCGGTCTTCGAGTTCGTTAAAAGCGCGATGTCCGTGATCTTTCTGCTGAACCGGCGCTACCAGCCTTACTACAAATGGGCGTTCCGTGCCCTCCGTGCCCTCCCCGTCCTGTCCATCGAGGCGGAACTTATGGAATTTCTGCTGACAACGGACAACGACGGCTGCATGGCGGAGGAGAAGACCGCTGTGATCGAGGGAATTGCCGCAGATGTGATCGATGTCCTGATGGATGAGGGGCTCACAAAGGCGGTCTGCGGGGATCTGGAAAAGCATGCCTACTCCGTTGCGGACGGGATCGCGGACGCGTCCCTGCGGAACAGTCATATTTTGGCGGGAGTATCGTGAAACCGGGGACGGAGGACCGTTCCATGCCTCCTGCCTGTTTAAAGAAAGGAGCAGAAATATGAAGATTTACGGACTTCAGAAAATGACGCTTCTCGATTTTCCCGGACGCGTGGCGTGCACGGTATTCCTTAACGGGTGCGATTTCCGCTGCCCGTTCTGCCACAATTATGATCTGGCCTGCGGCACGGCTGAGCCTGTGATGGAAGAGGCAGAACTTCTGACTTTTCTGGATAAGCGGAGGGGACTTCTGGACGGCGTCGCGGTCACTGGCGGCGAGCCGTGCCTGCACAGGGACCTTCCGGATCTGCTTGGGAAGATCCGGAAGATCGGGCTTGCGGTGAAGCTGGATACGAACGGGGCGCATCCGGGGATGCTGCGCACCCTTATGGAAGAGGGGCTGCTTGACTACGTCGCCATGGATATCAAGAACAGTCCGGAAAAATATGCTGAAACCTGCGGTGTTCCGGAAGCGGATCTGGCGGCGGTACGTGAGAGCATCCGGATCCTCATGGAGGGGACGGTGGAATATGAATTCCGTACAACGCTCGTAAAGGAGTTGCATTCTTCCGAAGATGTTGATAAAATGGGCCGGATGATTGCCGGAGCAAAGAGGTATTTCCTCCAGTGCTTCACGGACAGGGAGACGGTTCCCTATGCCGGGATGAGCGCCCCGGACCCTGAAAAACTCAGGGAATACGCGGAAATCGCAGGGCGGTACGTCAGCTGTGTTTCACTTCGGGGAGTCGATTGACAGGGCATTTTGATACTATATATTGTTTTCAGCCAAAAATTTACACAACATCTTGAGTTTTTTTAAAACGTATGCTATGGTAGAACTGTTCGCGCGGGAGATTCTTACTGCGGACAGTTCTTTTTTATGTCCGAAGCGGAATGCGAATGATCGAATAACGGCGAATGACCTAATACCCGTTATGACCGAACAACAGTTATATCGCGCACAGGAAGTATAAATCAGCAGGGGGAGCCAGGCTATGTACCAGGTAGTAAAAAGAGACGGGAAAGTCACAGATTTTAACATCAGCAAGATCAGCGCCGCGATCACGAAAGCCTTCGAGGCACTCGGCAAGAATTATCATCCGAGCGTGATTGAGCTGATCTCTCTTCATGTATCCGCAGATTTTGAGAGCAAAGTCAAGGATGGCAGGGTGACGGTCGAGGAGATCCAGGACAGCGTCGAGAAAGTCCTGTCCGAGTCCGGGTATTCAGATGTCGCCAAGGCCTATATCCTGTACCGCAGACAGAGGGAGAAGGTCCGCAACATCAACTCGACGCTCCTCAATTATAAAGATCTTGTCAATAACTATCTCAAGATCAATGACTGGCGCGTGAAAGAGAACTCCACTGTCACATATTCCGTGGGCGGACTGATCCTGTCCAATTCCGGCGCGATTACGGCCAACTACTGGCTGAGCGAGGTGTACGACGATGAGATCGCCAATGCGCACAGAAGCGCGGCCATTCATCTCCACGACCTGTCCATGCTGACCGGCTACTGTGCGGGATGGAGCCTCAAACAGCTGATTCAGGAGGGACTCGGCGGCGTACCGGGCAAGATCACGTCCTCCCCGGCACACCACCTCTCCACGCTCTTCAACCAGATGGTCAATTTCCTGGGCATCATGCAGAACGAGTGGGCGGGAGCGCAGGCGTTCTCCTCATTTGACACATATCTGGCTCCGTTTGTGAAAATCGACAATCTTTCGCAGAAAGAAGTCAAGCAGTGCGTGCAGTCCTTCGTGTACGGTGTGAATACGCCGAGCCGCTGGGGCACACAGGCACCGTTCTCCAATATCACGCTCGACTGGGTTGTCCCGAACGACCTGAAGAATCTTCCGGCGATCATCGGCGGCGAGGAGATGGACTTTACGTACGGCGACTGCCAGAAGGAAATGGATATGGTCAACAAGGCCTTCATCGAGATCATGATCGAGGGCGACGCGAACGGACGGGGCTTCCAGTATCCGATTCCGACCTACTCCATCACGAGAGATTTCGACTGGAGCGAGACCGAGAACAATAAGCTTCTCTTTGAGATGACTGCCAAGTACGGCACACCTTATTTCTCAAATTATATTAACTCCGACATGGAGCCGAGCGATGTCCGCTCGATGTGCTGCAGACTCCGCCTGGATCTGCGCGAGCTCCGGAAAAAGTCCGGCGGCTTCTTCGGGTCCGGCGAGTCGACGGGGTCCATCGGTGTTGTCACGATCAACATGCCCAGAATCGCCTATCTCGCGAAGGATGAGAAGGACTTTTACGACCGCCTCGATGTGCTGATGGACATCTCCGCGAGGAGCCTTAAGACCAAGAGAACCGTTATCTCCAAGCTTCTCGAGCAGGGACTGTATCCGTATACGAAACGTTATCTGGGCACATTTGACAATCACTTTTCGACCATTGGCCTCATCGGCATGAACGAGGTCGGTCTCAACGCGAAGTGGCTCCGCGCGGATCTTACGGATGAGCGGGTACAGAGATTCTCACGCGACGTTCTCAACCATATGCGCGAGAGACTGTCCGATTACCAGGAGCAGTACGGGGATCTCTACAATCTGGAGGCGACGCCGGCGGAGTCGACGACGTACCGTTTCGCGAAGCACGACAAGGAGCAGTTCCCGGATATCATCACGGCCAATATGAACGGGACGCCTTATTACACGAATTCCTCCCATCTGCCGGTCGGCTTTACGGAGGACGTGTTCTCTGCACTCGATATCCAGGACGATCTGCAGACGCTGTACACTTCAGGAACTGTGTTCCACGCATTCCTCGGAGAGAAGCTCCCCGACTGGAAAGCGGCGGCCGCACTCGTCCGGAAGATTGCGGAGAATTACAAGCTGCCGTATTACACGATGTCCCCGACCTATTCCGTCTGCAAGGATCACGGTTATCTTGCAGGTGAGCAGTTTACATGCCCGATCTGCGGCGCGAAGACAGAGGTCTACAGCCGGATCACCGGCTATTACCGCCCGGTGCAGAACTGGAATGACGGCAAGGCGCAGGAGTACAGGGACCGCAAGGTCTACAATGTCGGAAGATCGACGCTCACGCACACAGGTCCGAATCCGGCTCCCGATGACCGCACCCCGGTCAGACCGAAGCGCGAGAGGCCGTACATGGACGGAGACGTCAACTTCGTCAAGATTGAACAGGCAGTGGACACCATAGAGATGGGTGAGAACCACATCCTCTTCTTCAAGACGCCGACATGCCCGAACTGCAAGGCGGCGGGAGCGCTGCTGGATAAAGCCGGCGTCGGATACGACGCACTCAACGCCAATGAGGAGCCGGGGCTCGTTGAAAAGTATGGTGTGAAGCAGGCTCCGACGGTCGTCCTGATCCATGGGGATTCCTTCGAAAAATACAGAGGACTTTCCGATATCAAGGGATGGCTGATGAAGCGCTGAGGAAGCTGTGCCGGTAAAACGGCATCCTATATGCAAGACTGTATTCAGCACCCTCTTTCTGCAGAAGCCGCAGTGCATCTGCAGCGGGGGTGCTGATTTGCTCATTATGCGGAAATGGAGACGATTATGGCAGATATCATTGTAGTCGGCGGAGGCCCTGCCGGAATGACGGCCGCGCTTTATGCGCAGCGGAACGGAAAAAAAGCGCTTGTGATCGAGCGGGCCGGTTTCGGGGGACAGATCACCCACTCTCCGAAGGTGGAGAATTACCCGGGAACCCTGTCCATGAGCGGCAATGAATACGCGGATGCTCTGCTGGGACAGATCCTGGAGCAGGGTGCGGACATCGAGATCGAAGAAGTGAACGCTGTCCGTGAAACCGAAGAGGGGATGTGGGCAGTCGAGACGGTCGAGGGCGGATGTCATAAAGCCCGGGCTGTTATACTTGCGACCGGTGTGAAGCACCGCATGCTCGGCCTTCCCGGGGAGAATGAACTGATTGGTGAGGGCATTTCTTTTTGTGCTGTCTGTGACGGGGATTTTTACAGGGGCAAAAAGGTGTGTGTCGCCGGCGGCGGGAATTCCGCTCTCCAGGAAGCGATTCTTCTTGCGTCAAAGTGCAGGGAAGTTGTGATGCTGCAGGATCTGCCGTATTTTACCGGTGAGAAAAAGCTGCAGGACGTGCTCTTTTCGTTTCCGAACGTTCGCGCCAAAACCGGCGTTAAGATCACAGGATATATGACAGAAGGCTCAGACTTCCGCGGCGTCAGGATCAGCTGCGATGGCGAGGAGTCGGAGATCGCATGCGACGGTCTCTTCGTGGCGATCGGCCTGATCCCGGAAAATGAACCGTTCCGTTCTTACGCGGATCTCACGCCGTACGGCTATTTCGACTCGGATGAGAACTGCCTGACGAAGACTCCCGGGATCTTCGTCGCCGGTGACTGCAGGAGAAAGAATGTGCGCCAGCTGACCACCGCCGTGGCGGACGGCGCTTCGGCAGCGCTCGCGGCCTGCCGGTACATAGACGGGCTGTAAAAACAGCACGCCGGTTCATCTGTATCCCTTTAACCGACAGAAAAAACGTGGTAGAATATAGAAAAGGAGGATATGCTTTCGCGCATACATCTTCGCGCGGAAGCGTTTGGAGACAGGGACGGGCAGGTATGTCTGTGTACCGGTCCAGGCAGCAATGCAGAAAGGCATTCCAGATGGATCATCTTCTGATTGAAGGGTTTATCGGTTCGGGTAAAGGGAAGGCAGCCAAGGCAGTCGCGAAGGAACTGGAGCTGACGGTCGTGGATATCGACCGCAGAATCGCAGACCGCCTGAAGATGACAACGGCAGAAATTTATGATCATTTCGGCGAGCCCTATTACAGGGCTATGGAAACACTGATTCTCAGTGAACTGACACTCTCCAAAAAGCGCTCCGTCATCGTACTGGGGAGCGGAATTCCTATGATGCCGCAGAACAAGGAATATCTCAGGCAGCTGGGGAAGGTCTGCTATATCCGTGTGAAGCCGGAGACCGTGATCGGGAACATGCGCGCCAGCAAGAAACATGGATGGATTTCCGACGAAGGCTGGGAAGAGAAGGTCATGGCGATCTATCATGAACGTGTGCCGTCCTATGAGGAAGCGGCGGACGTAATCGTTGACGCGGACGGGAAAACTGCCGCGGAAATTGCTGCACTGATTCTTGAGGAGAGCGGAATAAAGAAAGAGACACTCTCCGAATAAAGGATTTTTGGATGAAAACACTTAATTTACGGGGCACGGCGATCGGCGGGGGACTGCCTGTGATCGCGTGCCCGGTTATGACGGCCGACCTTCATGAGGCGGAGATCCTTGCTCATGAAGCGGCTTTTGAAGGCGCGGATCTGATCGAATTCCGTGCGGATCCTCTGATCGGGAATGAGAGACTTTCTCTTCTTCCCGATTTTCTTATGGCGATCCGGCGCGCCTCCGGCGATTTGCCGCTGCTCTTTACGGTGCGGACAAAAGAGGAGGGAGGATCGTACCCCATATCGGATCCTCTCTATACGAAGGCACTGCTGGCCGCTTCAAAGAGCGGATTGATTGATATCGCGGATATTGAGGCGATGCGGGCGGATGCTCCGGATCTGATTCGGACAATTCACGGGTACGGGATCCCCGTGCTCCTTTCAAACCACGACTTCGACGCGACACCGCCGTCTATGACAATTGTGTCCCGTCTTCTTAAGATGGAAGAAATGGGTGCCGATATTGCCAAGGCTGCCTATATGCCCGAAAAGGCCGCGGATACAGGCGCACTTCTTTCCGCGTCCGCTTACGCAGGCACGCTTCTGTCCATACCGCATATTGCCATATCCATGGGAGCGGCCGGACAGCCGTCAAGGGAGCTGTGCGAGGTTTTCTCTTCCGCACTGACCTTCGGGACGGCAGGCGGCAGAGGGAGCGCGCCGGGCCAGATGGATGTAGCAGCCCTCCGCAGCCGCCTGCGCGAGGTGAACAGGTGGTACGCCGACACGGACTTTCTGTTTTTGACCGGTTTTATGGGTTCCGGAAAATCAACGGCAGCGCGCATCCTGAGCGAACGCTTTGATATACCTGTGCTGGAAATGGATGCGGAGATCGAGGCGATGGAAGGGAAATCAATTCCGGATATATTCAGGGAGAACGGGGAGACTTACTTCCGCGACCTTGAGACGGCGTTTCTTACGTCTCTTCCCATGCGGGAAACAGCGGTGATTTCGTGCGGAGGCGGGAGCGTACTGCGTCCGGAAAATGCAGCCGTTATGCACCGCCTCGGCCGTATAGTGTACCTCGATGTGCAGCCGGAGACGGTTTTTGCGCGGCTCGGGGAGCGCAATCCGGACAGACCGGTTCTTGGGGAGAAAACCGAAGAGGGGAAGATTGCGGCCCTCCTTGACAGGAGACGCCCCCTGTACGAGTCCGCCGCGGATGCGGTGATCTGTGCCGATCACCGGACGCCCGAGGAGATCGCGGCAGAAATACAGGCTTTTCTGTAAGAGGAAGGCGCATTTTAAAGTTGGGTGTTGCGGTTCTTTCGGTTTTATTATAGAATGAATTGTACACCACAAGGAGGATATACTATGATTTCAGCAGGTGATTTTAAAAACGGTCTGACGCTTGAGATTGACGGCCAGGTCATGCAGATCCTGGAGTTTCAGCATGTAAAACCAGGCAAGGGCGCCGCATTTGTCCGTACGAAGATGCGCAATGTCATTAACGGCGGAGTCGTGGAGAAAACCTTCCGGCCTACGGAAAAGTTCCCTGCTGCCCGCATTGATCGGAAGAATCATCAGTATCTCTATAATGATGGAGATCTTTACTACTTTATGGATCCCGAGACATTCGACCAGATCATGCTCAATGAGAGCATGATCGGCGACAGCATGAAGTTCGTGAAGGAGAACGAGGAAGTGAAGCTCTGCTCCTATAACGGCAATGTATTCTCTATTGAGCCGCCGCTCTTCGTCGAACTGGAGATCTCGGACACCGAGCCCGGTTTTGCCGGCAATACGGCACAGGGCGCGACAAAGCCCGCGACGGTCGAGACGGGCGCTGTGATTCAGGTACCGCTCTTCGTCAACATCGGCGATAAAGTCAAGATCGACACCCGTACAGGTGAATATCTTTCCAGAGTATAACGGAAGGCCTCCCCATTATGGGGAGGCTTCTTAATTTTCTTTCATTTTGAGCGAAAGATCTTTGTATTCTCCGCTTCTCATCAAAAGATCTTCGTAATTTTACGAATGATCAAAAACTCCGGGCAGTTCCACCCTTTTCTATGAAATCCCTCTGATCCAGTGAGGCACCCTGCTGCTCCGCAGCGGATGGCTCCTGTTTTCGCGCGCCGGTATTCACCGGAATCATTCCCAATATAAATTTGCAGCAATCATGGAAAACATACAGGCAAAATGTATTCTTAATATATAGAAAGGATTACAATGACATACTTTGCATTTCGCGAAACACTGATCGGGGATATCAAAACGATGCTGTGCGACGGAGAGCGTCTGGATATCCGGAAAGTCACAAAAAATAACGGTGTCTCTCTGACGGGACTGACCATTTTCGCACCCGGAGAATATATATCCCCTACGTTCTACGCGGAGCAGTTCTATGCGGCGTATCAGCAGGGCACAACCATTCATGAGATCGCCTCCGCTTTCGTGGGGGAATACAAAAAATACCGGAATGTACTGCACGGTGATGAATATCTGCTGAGAGATTATGAAAAGATCAAAGGAGGGCTCCGGCTTCGGCTCATTAACCGCTCGCTCAATAAGGAACTGCTCAGAAGAATTCCCGGAGAGGAATATCTTGATCTTATATTCGTGCCTTATGTAAAGATGTGTTTCCCGGGGAACCAGGTCTCAACGGCCCTGATCACGGAAGACCAGATCCGGGAGTGGGGAATAGAGAAGGAGAGGGTTTTTGAAGATGCCTTCCGGGAGATGGCGGAGAGAGAAGAAGACGTCCTTTTGAATATGAAAGATGAGCTGGAAGAACAGAAAGGAATCTTCATACCCGATCAGGATGAGACGTCTTTACTGTATGTGCTGACCAACCGTTCCCGGATGTACGGGGCGAGCGTCATTATATACAGCCCGAAGGTCAGGGAACTCTCGGAGCGTCTGCATTCCGATCTCCTGCTGATCCCAAGCAGTATTCATGAGTGGATCCTTGCCGCGGATCCGGGGGAGTACAGAGAGGGGTTTAACAAAATGGTGGAGGAGATCAACCGCACGTGTCTTGATCAGGGAGATGTCCTGTCGGACCATATCTACATCTACAGGCGGGAAAACGGTGTGATCGAATATTAAAAAAGGACGGGAAAAAGAAAAAAAGATGCCTCACGACATCTTTCATGGAGCTGAAGGGATTTGAACCCTCGACCTTTCGGATGCGAACCGAACGCTCTCCCACTGAGCCACAGCCCCGTAACGTTCTATATCATACATCGTTTCCTTACGAATCGCAAGATCTTTTTTAAAAAACTATATTCAGGGAGATTTTAATATGAAAAATAATAACAGAATAAGAAGCGTGTTCCTTGCAGCGATCATGCTGACACTTGTTTTGGCAGCAGGGTTTTCACAGTTTAAAAGGGCAATTGCCATATTTTATGCGGAAAAGAATCTTCCCGCACCGCACCTTACGCTGCAGGGCGGGGAAGGAAGTCGCATGGCCGGATTCGAAAACCCTGCTGATCACGGTGCCATCCTGCTTTCCGCGGATGTTGACCTGCCGGAGAACGCCCCGGCAGGCACGAAAGCGGAGGAATCTGATCCGGCCTCTGTCCCGGAAGAAGCAGCGCCTGTTCTGCCATCGGTAACTCCTTCTTTGGAGAGCGCGGCGGAAATCCCGCCGGATGAATCCCCGCTTCAGGAGGAGATAAATAAGGAGGATGCGCAGTCCGCCATTCCGGTCACAGACCCGGTTCTTCCGGAGAGCACGGTTCCGTCCGGGGCGGAGATTTCAGAAAGTGCTCCGTCAGAAAACACGGGAGAACTTCCGGATTCCACTGCAATGCCGGCGGATCATGAAGCAGAGGACTGCCAGATGCCTGTGCCGACGTATGTGGATCCGGCAGAAGCTGCGGAAAGTGCGGCAGCGGAGAATCATACAGAGGAGAAGAAAGCGGGGAACGGGGAAGAGAAACGGGCTGCAAAAAGCGCATCCGGAGCCGGCGTCGTCATCAGCTATGCCCTGATTAACGGAGGCGGCGCGACGCAGTGGTACACGGAGAAAAGCGGCGCCTCCCACAGCGTTCTCGCAAAAAAGCGCGGCAGTCAGGCCGCTTACTGCGCGGATCCGCACGCGTCATTTCCAAGCGGAAGCGAGTGGGATCAATCGGATACGAGCGGGAAGAATAAACTCTTCTCCGCGTACTCCTACGTTTTGGCCAATGGGTTTAAAACTTTCTCATCCTATTCAGCCTCGGAGTACAGGGACTACTTCATTACGCAGTTTGCGATGTGGGAGGTGCAGTCCCACTACAAAGACGGCAGCAACAACCATAACGGATATGTCACGCTCGACGGCCTTTCCTTCGGATCCAATAACTACGGTGGTTCGACAGGCGGCATGAAGAGCGAGGCGCAGGCCCTCGCGGATGAGGCCGTTGCATTTGCGGAATCAGCCTCGAAGAGCGCCTACGGGTATGCCGTGGAGCCTTCCTTGACCATCAGTCCCGCGAAGACAAAGCTGAAACTAAATACTGAGGGGACGTACTATGAGTCCGGGGCAATCACGCTCAAAACGGCAGGGGCTTCGGGGGAGGTCAGCGAGCTTGCGGTGAGCGATTCGAACGGAAAGATATTCGACAGGACGAAGACGTCCTTTAAAGTGCGTTATCCGGCGTCCAAAGTGACGGAGCCGAAGTCGTTTAAAGTGACGGTGTCTGTCGAGTGGAGTCTCTTAAAAGCAACGGTGCATGAACCGGTCGCATTTGGAAATGCAGCCAGGCCGCAGCCCGTAGTCTATCTGGAAACCGTGGAGGAGGTACACGAAAAAGCGGCGGAACTGGAGGTTACAGTGGAACCGGAGGATACCTGGTTTCTAATAAAAAAAGGCACGTCCGCGGAGGCAGCGGCTTTTGTGAACGGAAATCCGCTGTATTCCCTTACGGGGACAACTTACGCCGTCTACAGGGGTGACGGAAGTGCGGCCGGCACCCTCGTGACGGATGCCGCGGGGAATGTCGCCGATACGCAGGCCATCCGTCTTACCCCGGGGGTGTCGTACACAATGAAGGAGACGAAAGCCGGTCCGGGCTACTGTATTGATGGAAGAACCTGGACCGTCAGTGCCGCGTCGGACGGGGCGATCACCGTCATCTCCGGAAGTGACAGAAGGACGGTCACAAAAAGCGGCAGAATATACACGGCGCTTATGGAAGATGGGCCGGTCGGCGGACCGGGGGAACTGAAAGCGGTTAAAGAGATGCGTTTAAAGGACGGCAGCACAAACCATGTGCCGCTGCCCGGAGCCGTATATGCGATGAAGTTTTATGCGGGAGAGAGAGCGCAGGGAACCCCCCTCTTCACGGCGGAGGCTGTAAGCGGAAACGACGGGACGATGATCCTTGCATCTTCGCGGAAGCTGAAGGGGGTGGCTGCATTTCCTCTGGGAACGCTGACCCTAACAGAGACGAAGGCGCCGGAGCACATGAGGGCGGATTCGAATGTTTACACAGCTCACATAAGGCAGAGCGGAAATGAGACGGTTCTTTCCTGGGAGAACGGCAGCGAACTTCTTTATGTCAGGGAGCCGGACCGCGGGACCTTGATCACGGTCTATGATGAGGGACGGTTCGGCGGCGTCTCCATCTGCAAAAAGGACGCGGAGACAAAAAAGGAGGAACCGCAGGGAGATGCGGACTTCGGGGGAATCACCTTTACCATCAAACGAGCCGGGGAAGGAACGACCTGGGATCATGACGGACATGCGTATCAGGCGGGTGATACGGTCATGACGATCCGGACAGCTGCGGAGGACACAGGCGGAGAAGTGACGCGGTACGGCTATGCGGCGACTCTTCCCGACGAACTGATGGAGGGGGAGTACACCATTTCGGAGACGGAAGACAATGGGACGTACAAAATGACGGACGGAAATCCGATTCCCTTTAAGGTGGAACATGAAAACGTCATCGTCCACGCGGGTGCTGTGGAGAATCTGGTAGCAAGGGGAGGTTTCCTGTTTGAGAAACGGGATCTGGAGCTCGGAGAACCCATTCCGCTGGGCGGCGCGTCTCTTTCAGGCATCTCATTTTCCCTAACAAATGAATCTGCCCATCCGGTCATGATCTTTGACGCCCTTCATCCGGAAGGACGCATGATTGAACCCGGGGCTGTGATACCGGCACCGGACGGCGGGGAGGCGTTCATCACGGATGAAAAGGGCGTGTTCGGGGCGCCGAAAGACTATCTTCCGATCGGAAAGTACTCGGTCCGCGAGACAAAATCCAATGAGAGTTATAACCTGACAGCAGATGAGCCGGTGCCGTTTCAGATCACGAAAGACGGAGAGATCGCCGGAAGCGGGGAGAATGAGACGCTGTATGCGGCGGACCGGGTGGTCCGCGGAGGGCTGCATTTCCGGAAAAAGGATGAGAACGGGAGACTGATGAGCGGCATCCCGTTCCGGATCACGCATCTTGCGACCGGAGAAACGCAGACTGTATACACGGACAGAAACGGGGAATACCATTCGGAGGATACCTGGTTCGGGCTTTCGGGCGACGGAAGCAGGACAGCCGCGAAGGAGGACGGAAAGATGCCGTTTCTGTACGGCTGGTACAGGATCGAGGAGCTGCGGTGTGAGGCGAATGCGGGCAAAGAACTGATCACAGATGAGTTTATGGTCTATCAGGAAGGGCAGACGGCAGACCTTGGGACAATCGTGAATCAGGAGATTGAGCTTGGAACTTCCGCTTCGGAGGAGACGTCGGGGACACGCGTATTTCCGGCCGGCAGAAAAGGAAAAATCATCGACCGCGTGACGTATGTGGGACTTGACACGTCATGCACCTACATTCTGCGCGGTGAACTGCATCTGAAAGAAAAATCGTCCGATGGGTCCGTAAAGGATGCGGGAATCATACGAGGCGGAAACGGCGCCGGAATCACGGCGGAGAAGACATTCCGTCCGAAATCCGGAAGCGGAAGTGTCAATGTCGGATTTGATGTGGACCGGACACTTCCCGCCGGAACGGAGACTGTTGTATTTGAGACGCTTTTTGAGATCAGGGACGGGAAAGAGATTCCCGTGGCTGCGCACAGGGACCCGTCGGATACCGGTCAGACGATCCGGGTGCTCGAAACAAAGGAGGAGGAGAAGGAAGAAAAGACGAATAAGAAGGGAGAGATCACGCCGTCCCCCCAAAAAGAGAAGGAGAAGAAAACAGGGAAGAAGACGTCTGCCGGGAAGAAACGGACATCCCCGGTTAAGACAGGAGATACGCAGGCTGTGGGCGCCCTGCTCTTCCTGCTCATCTTGTCGGCGGCAGCAGTAATCATCTCCGCAAAAAAGGGGAGAGGATGAAAATAGAACCGCCCCGGTCCATAAGGACCGGGGCGGCCGCCGTGTCTGACAGGAGTCGAACCCGCGCACCCGGAACCGGAATCCGGTGCTCTATCCACTGAGCTACAGACACACAGATGAGATTGTGTGCATACGCCTCTGATCTGCTCTCCAGTCCGGAACGACCGGCAGACAGCCGCATGTGAATCTCACAACAGCGGTATTATAGCAAATATTTGGAGGATGGGCAAGTAGGAATCCGAAACCTCCCGAATTGACTAGAATGACAAAGTATTGTATAGTAACGGGTTAGAGAAATAGAAAGACAAACGCTGGTTTCTGCGCGGACCGGAGATCCCGCAACGCCTTATAAAGCGGGGATTTTGCGGGGCGGATCCGCCCGCACAGAGAAAGGAGTGTCACTTTGAATCAATTCAGAGAATGGTTATCGGATAATCTTCGCTATATTCTTCTCATACTCGGCGTTCTCGCGATTCTGCTCGGCCTGTTTTTCGGCGTCCGCGCGATTTCCAGAAAAGTGGCGGGAACAAACACGGAATCCGAGCTGCCTGCGGAGACGGAGTCAGCGGAAACCGCCGCGGCTTTGACGCCGGCGGTGACGACACCCCCGGCTCCGGCGTCGGACCACGGAACGCTGACGGAGAACGCGGATGCGGAGATCACGGATCTTATGACTAAATATTACGACGCGATCGGACGGCAGGATCTGTCGGCGCTCCGCGAGATGACGGATACGCTTCCGGAAGAGGAGGCGGCCAAGATCTCTTCCGCGACGACGACGTACTCGGATATCAAGTTTTATACGAAGAACGGCCCCGACGCGAACAGCAAGATCGTCTACGCGTACTATCATTACCTGAATGCCAATCAGCCGACGCCGCTTCCGGGACTTGCGCAGATGTTCATCAAAAAAGATGCTTCCGGCGCGTACAAGATCATATACGGAGAGCTGGACGAGGCGACGAAGAATTATATCGACGCGGTATATGAGGACCAGGATGTGCAGGATCTGGTCACCAAGGTGCGCGCGGAATATATGTCGGTGATGAGCGCCGCGGAGGCTTCGGCTTCCGCAGACAGCAAACCGGATGCGGACAGTGCGGAAAGCAAAGAAGATACCGGTACAGAGAATGACGCTTCCTCCGAAGAGGGAGAGAGCGCTTCGGAGAACGGGGAAGAGTCAGGCGGGAAGACGGAGGACTCCGACAGAAAAGAGATCGTCATCGAGGATTACGGCGACACGGGCAACCCGGATGAGCCGATCGGCATCTTTGAAATTCCGGAAGATGAAGAGTCCGGTTCGGAAGAAGAAGCCGGGCAGGAAGAAGAGGATTCTTATGAAGATACTTCCGAGAGAACCGCTGTGATCAACAGCTCCTGCAATGTGCGTTCCGGTCTGGGTTATGACTACAAGGTGATCGGAGGTGTCGTGGGCGGCGAATCCGTCACGGTGATCGGAAGCATCGAAGGAGGATGGTGGCACATCCGCTCCGGTGATCTGGAGGGTTACGTCGGACGGAAGTTTATTGACTGATGGATGCAGGACAGATTCCGGTGCGAGCAGATTTCTGCCGCACCGGATTGGTTGCTTTTTAATCCTGGACACACGATGGATGCGAGGATCTTTCCATGGAAGACGGCGGAAGACGCCTGAATAAATATTTAAGTGATGCAGGTGCGGCCTCGAGGCGGGAGGCTGACCGTCTCATCGAAGAAGGCCGGGTACACATCCGGAGAAAAACGAGGAAGGGCGAACCCGCAGCGGAGATGAAACCGGCGAAGGTAGGTGACCGCGTCTATCACGGGGATACGGTGTACTTAAACGGGAAAGAGCTTCCGAAAAAAGAACCGGAGAAGGTTTACTATCTGTACAATAAGCCCGTTGGAGTGATCTGTACGGCAGATCCCCGCGTGCCGCGGAATATCATCGGGGAGGCGGGCATAAAAGAGCATGTCACTTACGCGGGACGGCTCGATAAAGATTCCGGCGGACTGATGATCCTGACAAATGACGGCGCACTCATCGACCGCATGATGCGGGCTTCTTCCTGGCATGAAAAGGAATACGTCTGCAGGACGAAGGAGATGATCACGGATGAAATGATCTGTGATATGGCAAAAGGCGTGAAGATCCGCCTGGATGATGAGGCGACGCTCAGAAAGTATCCGGAGGGGCGCTATGTCACGACGCGTCCCTGCCGCGTGAAACGGCTTTCGGAGAACAGCTTTCAGATCACTCTTACACAGGGCTATAACCGGCAGATCCGGAGAATGTGCAGAGCCCTCGGATATACAGTCAGGGAACTGACGCGGACGCGGATTATGAGTCTTACGCTCGGCAATCTGAAGCCCGGAGAGAGCAGGAGACTCCGACACGACGAGGTCATGCAGCTCATAAGGGAGTCAGAGAAGGAAAGAGTCCGAAAGGATACACATACATGACAAAACGGGAATACCTGAAGCTGGCTGAGGAGATCCGCACCTTCAGCGACGCCTACGAGGCGGCTGAGCCTTTGATCAGCGACTATGAGTATGATCAGCTGATGCTGAAGCTGAAAGCGGCGGAAGCGGAGCATCCGGAGTGGAGGTCCGCCTCTTCTCCGACGCAGACGGTCGGAGCGGAGGTGAAACGGGAAGCGGGAGTGACGGTGGAGCACACGGTTCCCATGCTTTCAATCGAGGATGTCTTTTCCCTGGATGACGTGATCTCCTGGGTCCGTGAAGTGAAAGAGCTCCATCCGGACGCCGCGTTCTGTGTGGAACAGAAGATAGACGGACTGTCGATGAGCATCCGTTATAAGGACGGGAAGATGGTGATGGCCGAAACACGCGGCGACGGCTATGTCGGTGAGGATGTCACGGCGAACGCCCGCGTGATCCCGGATGTGGCGGAGGAGATCCCCGGTATTTCCGGGGAGATTGAGATCCGCGGGGAAGTATTTATGTCGCACGAGGATTTTGACCGTGTGAATGAGCGGCAGGAGATCCTCGGCAGGAAGCCGTTCGCAAACCCGCGCAACTGCGCTGCCGGCACGCTGCGGCAGCTGAATCCGGAACTCACAAGAAACAGGGGACTGTCATTCTTCGTCTTTAATGTACAGCGCGCGTCGGATCCGATTTACCGCACCTCACACAGGGACGGCCTCGCGAAGCTGCAGAAGGAAGCGGGCATGCGTATCGTCCCCTCCTCGTTCTGCCGGTCGGAGGAAGATATTCTGAAGGCGATCGAGGAGATCGGAGCGGGACGCGGAGAGTACGGATATGATATAGACGGGGCGGTCGTCAAGATCGACCGGATCGCGTACCGGGATGACTTTCCAGCCGGTACAAAGTACAGTGCGGGTCACATCGCCTATAAATATCCGCCCGAGGAGAAAGAGAGCGTGATCCGGGATGTGGAGGTGTCGGTCGGAATGACCGGGCGGATCAATCCGACGGCTGTATTTGATCCGATCCGTCTGTGCGGTACGACCGTATCGAGGGCGACGCTCCACAATCAGGATTTTATAAACAGCCTGCATATCGGAATCGGCGACACAGTGGTGGTCTATAAATCCGGAGAGATTATTCCTAAGATCCGGTGTTCGGTCCCGGAGAAACGTCCGGCGGGAACCGAGGATTTCCGTCTCCCGGACATATGTCCCGCATGCGGATCAAAACTCGTCCGGCTGGAGGACATGGCGGACATCCGCTGCGTCAATCCGAACTGCCCGGCGCAGCTTGCGCGCCACCTGATCAATTTCGCGGGCAGGGATGCGATGGATATCAAGGGGCTCGGACAGGAGATTATCCGGACCCTCATCGCGAACGGCTACCTGAAAGGGATCGCGGACATCTATCATCTCCATGAGCACAGGGACGAACTGATCGCTTCCGGGCTTGCAGGACGGGAGAAGAATACGGACAAACTCCTCTCCGCAATCGAGGAGTCCAAGAGGAACGATCCGGCAAAACTTCTGACCGGACTCGCCATTCCTGGAGTGGGCAGGACGTCCGCGGGGACACTCATGGCTCATTTTCATACCATGGATGCCCTGATGGCTGCAGATGAGGAGGCGCTTCTAGGCGTTCCGGACGTGGGAGGAATCACCGCGTCCGCGATCCTGCGCTTTTTTGCGGATCCTGCCAACCAGAACCTCATGGGGGAACTCAAAGGGCTCGGGCTGAATATGGAGAGCGGAGAGACCGGCGTCTCGGATACGCTGGCCGGCCGGATCTATGTCGTCACGGGAGATGTGACCCATTTTCCGAACCGGAACGCGCTTTCTGCGTTTATTGCCGCGCGCGGCGGAAAAGTGACGTCGTCCGTCTCAAAGAAGACAACGGCACTCATTAATAATGATATTACTTCCATGTCCGGGAAAAACCGGAAAGCGAAGGAACTGGGGATTCCGATTCTGACGGAGGAGGAATTCCTGGCCAGTATTGAAAGCGGAGAGTAAAGAACATGCCTGTCAAGATACCGAATGATCTTCCGGTCAGAGGAATTCTGGAGAAAGAAAATATATTCGTCATGGATGAGCAGAGGGCGACCCATCAGGATATCCGTCCGATTCAGATCGTACTGCTCAACCTGATGCCGATCAAGGAGGATACTGAGCTGCAGATCCTGCGGGAACTGTCCAATACGCCTCTGCAGATCGACGTCACGTTCATGCGGGTGTCCTCCCATGAATCGAAAAATACATCCAAGAGCCATCTGGATACGTTCTATGAAACGTTCGACAATCTGCGGAAGAGATATTTCGACGGGATGATCATTACCGGCGCCCCGGTTGAACTGCTGGAGTTTGAGGAGGTGGATTACTGGGATGAGATCTCCCGGATCTTCTCGTGGTGCAACACACACGTGACATCCACGATCTACCTGTGCTGGGGTGCACAGGCGGCGCTCTACTATTATTACGGTCTGAAAAAGCGTCTCCTTAAGGAGAAACTGTTCGGGATCTTCGAGCATAAGGTGTACAACCGGAAACTCCCGCTGCTGCGCGGATTTGACGATGTATTCTATATGCCGCATTCCCGTTACACGGAAGTTCCGACGAGAGATATCGCCCACTGCGAGGATCTGACCGTGCTCGCGCAGTCCCCTGAGGCGGGTGTATCCCTGTGTATGGCGGAGAACGGGCGCAAGATCTTTATCATGGGCCACCCCGAATACGGCAGGATGCAGCTCCGCAGGGAGTATGAGCGGGACCGCAAGAAGGGTCTGGGGACCGCGATTCCCAAGCACTATTTTCCGGATGACGACCCGGGAAAGCGCCCGCTCCTCGTCTGGAGGGCGGCGGCCAATAACATCTACACGAACTGGCTGAACTACTATGTTTACCAGACAACCCCGTTTAAATTGGACGGAACGCCGTGGGGCGATGAAATTCCGGACAACTTTAAGATCTGACGCAGACCGGAGATGCACTTATGACACGATCACGAGTCCTCATAAAGTTCATAGACAGGCCGCGGGCCGCGAATGTCATAAGCACCATGGCAGTGGAGCCGGAGATACTGATTCCGGTCGGATATGACGAGGTTCTGAACGACCGCATGCGGAGCCGGTATAATTACTTTTTTCACAGGAAAGGGATTCCGACGATCTGCGCGGAACCTGTCCGGCTCGAGCGGTATCTGGAGGCGGATATGGAAATCCGCCTGGAGAGACTTCTGGAGAAGTACCAGTCCCGCTCTCCCGTGGTGGATATCTCGGATGCTGACCGCCTGGAGACGCTCGCGCTCGGCCACATTCTGGAGAAGCATAAATACTGGGGGATCGGCGTCCTCGACTACCGGATCCGGGAAGGAATCTTTCTGCCCCTTAAGAATGCCGGATTTCTGCAGCGGCTGACATTTCCGAGACTCCTCTATGAGGATTACACGTTTCTCCGCGAGGAGAAGAACCCCATTGTTCCTGATTTTACGAGAAAAGACCTCACAAAGCAGGCGGTGAAGGAGATCCGGACCCTCGGACGTCTCTATGCGGCGAAACCATCCTACTGGAAGGACCTGTCCGCACGTCTTTCCTTCACGCTGGGAGAGATCTCCGAGGATAAGCTCGAATTTGTGATCGATGCGGCATCGCTTGGAATCCGGGACGCGGCATTTGAGGAACTGCGCGACGTCGGTGTACTGAGCTTCTTTGAAAGAAAGAACGGGATCGTCCGGATCAAAGCGGCGGACAAGGTGGCGCTGCGGCTGCTTACATCGATTGGGGACCTGCCTCTTATGGGGATCTTTCTGACGGCTGCCGGTGTGCGCGAGTACGGGAAAAATGCAGCCTATCATGACCTGCGCCTGATCCGCGGCCGGTATGTGACGGGGATCAACCGGTGTCTCCCTGTTATCATCGCGCTTTGCGACGACCGGGTGGGCGCGGATGATGTGGTTCATTTTGCCGGGGATACGGTCGGCATCTATGATGAACCCGTGCGGAGGATCCTGGTCCGCTACGGGGAGAAGCCCTGGCCGGATGATGTGAGGAGCTGCGCGGAAAACTATGAAGTCGAGCTCGTGTACGCGGGCGATCTGGCGAATCTCCTGGAGCCGCGGTAGAACGGCTGTGAAGAGAATACAAATGTATAATAAACGGGTCAGAGGATATTCCGGAATGACCGGCAGCAGATAAGGAGAACTATGTCAACATTAACGAGACAGCTTTCAGATGACCTGGCACAGCTTTTTGCGGAGAGCGGCTATGACGCGGAGTACGCGGCTGTCCGCGTCTCCGACCGTCCGGATCTGTGCGAATTCCAGTGCAACGGCGCCATGGCCGCAGCGAAAAAATACAGAAAAGCCCCGTATCTTATCGCGGAGGATATTGTACGGGCAGCTTCCGGGAAGGAGAATCTTCCCTTCTCCATCGAAGCGGTGAGACCGGGGTTCCTCAATCTCAATGTGAATCCCGGATATCTGGCATCCGCGGTCAGCGCTATGCGCAGGGATCCGGATCTTCAGGTGATCAAAGAGTCGGAGCCGAAGAAGATCATCATCGATTACGGCGGGCCCAATGTGGCGAAACCGCTTCACGTGGGACATCTGCGCGCGGCGGTGATCGGCGAGAGCATAAAGAGAATCTGCCGGGCCGTCGGCAACGAGGTCTTGGGGGATGTGCATCTGGGAGACTGGGGACTGCAGATGGGCCTCATCATCGCGGAGATGGAAGAGAGATGTCCGGAGCTCCCGTATTTTGCGGAGGGAGAAGCCGAATATCCGGAGGAGGCTCCTTTTACGATCGCTGCGCTCGAGGAGATCTATCCGGCGGCTTCCGCGAAGTCCAAGACGGATGAAGCGTTCCGGGAGAAAGCCCTCAGAGCCACCCATGAGCTGCAGAACGGCCGTCCCGGGTACAGGGCGCTCTGGAACAAGATCATGGAAATCTCGGTCAATGACCTGAAGCGGAACTATGAACGTCTTCATGTCTTCTTTGATCTTTGGAAATCCGAGTCCGACGCGCAGCCTTACATACCCGGAATGATTTCGATGCTGAAAGAGGAAGGGATTGCGCGGATGGATGACGGGGCTCTCATCGTCGACGTGGCGCGCCCTGAGGACAAGAAGGAAGTGCCTCCCTGCATCATCCTGAAATCCGACGGATCCTCTCTCTACAGCACGACGGATCTCGCGACGATTGTGGAGAGAATGAAGCTGTTTGCGCCGGACCGCATCATCTATGTCGTGGACAAGCGGCAGGCCATGCACTTCGAGCAGGTCTTCCGCACCGTGCGGAAAGCCGGAATCGTGCAGAAGGACACGGATCTGATCCACGTGGGTTTCGGCACGATGAACGGGAAGGACGGGAAACCTTTCAAGACGCGCGACGGCGGCGTGATGCGGCTCGAGTCTCTTTTAAATGAAATCGAAGAAGAGATGGAAGGCAAGATCCGGGACAATAAGAATGTCCGTGAGGAAGACGCGAAGGGGACCGCTGAGAAAGTGGCTCTCGCCGCTGTCAAATACGGCGATCTCTCGAATCAGGCGTCAAAGGACTATGTTTTCGATACAGAGAAGTTTACTTCCTTCGAGGGAAATACGGGACCGTATATTCTTTATACGATTGTCCGGATCAAATCCATCTTAAGAAAAGCGGCGGAGGACGCGGACGGAGATTCCGCACTTTACGCGGACGAACTTCTTCCCCCGCAGGGTGAGGAGGAGAAAGCCCTGCTGCTTGACCTGATGGATTACGGCTCGGTCGTAAGCGATGCGTATCATGAGCTCGCACCGCACAAAATCTGCGCATATATCTATCGTCTCTCGAATGACTTCAATCGTTTCTATCACGGGACGAGAATTCTGAGTGAGGAGGATGCGGCACGTCGTGCGTCCTATCTTTCCATTCTCGATCTGACGAAAGAAGTTCTGACAAGGTGCATCGATCTGCTGGGATTTGACGCGCCGGATCATATGTGATAAGGGTAAAGGGGAAAACAGTTTGAATAAAAGGCACAATCAGACCTCGGCTCTTAAGGCGGCGATGCTCATCGCCGCAGTTCTTATTCTCACCGGGATCATTATTCTGGGCGGAATGATTGCAAAAAAGTACAGCACAGCGCCTGTTTCGGATTCAGAATCCCGGATCTCTTCGGAGGAGACGGCTTCCATATCCCCGGAGGCGTCTTCTTCGGAGACATCTCTGCCGGAAAGTGAGGAGAGTATCTCTTCGGAGACAGAAGCTGCGGTAAGCACAGAGAATGCAGATTCCTCCGCGGAGGAGGAACTGAAAGGCGCGATCGGAGCGGCCATTCCGAATGTGGCGGCGTATGCGGACGCGAAAAATCACGGGACTAAGGGAGCCGGGGCGGGAAAACTGATCTGTATCGACCCGGGGCACCAGGATCACGGAATGCCGGAGACGGAGCCGAACGGACCGGGCTCGGCTTCCATGAAAGCAAAACTTACGTCGGGAACGGACGGTTCCGCCTCCGGAAAGCATGAGTACGAAGTCAATCTGGAGGTGTCCCTTCAGCTGCGTGACGAGCTTATCCGGAGAGGATACAATGTCCTTATGACGCGGACGGTCAATGAAGTGGAGATCAGCAACGTGGAGCGGGCGGTCATGGCGAACGAGGCGAAAGCGGACGCGTTTATCCGTATTCACTGCAACAGCTCCGACAGCGCATCGGTCCGCGGCGTGCTGTGCTACCAGCCGTCTGTTTCAAATCCGTATCTGACCCCCGAGGTAATTGCGGAGAGCCGGAGGCTTGCCGCCACACTGCTCGAAGCACAGATCGCTTCCACGGGTCAGGAATCAAGGGGACTTCTCGAAGGTGACGACATGACCGGGATCAACTGGGCACAGATGCCTGTTACGATCGTCGAGATGGGGTTTATGAGCAATCCGGAGGAGGACCTCTATATGGCCGGAAGCGAGGGGCAGACGGCTATCGTGCAGGGACTCGCGAACGGAGTGGATGCATTTTTTGCAGGAAATGCGGCAGCTGCAGAAAGCAGCGCCGAAGGTTAGAGGATGTAAGCAATGTGGAATACGGTACTGTTTGATCTGGACGGAACGCTGACAGATTCAGGAGAGGGTATCACGAAATGTGTCCAGTACGCGCTGGAGAAGGAGTTCGGAATCCGCGTGACGGATCTTCATTCCCTTGACCATTTCGTCGGCCCGCCGCTTAAAGAGGAGTTCATGAAATACGCGAACCTCACGGAAGAGGAGGGCGAGCGCGCGATCCGCGCCTACCGCGAGCGCTACACGCGGATCGGACTCTATGAAAACCGGCTTTATGACGGCGTGAGAAAATTATGCCAGCAGCTCTCCCAGCACAATTTTACGCTTGTGCTCGCGTCGTCAAAACCGACAGATTTTTGTGCGGAGATTCTCCGGTATTTCGGAATTGAGCGCTATTTCAAGCTGATCATCGGCAGTGAGATGGACGGAAGCCGCACGAAAAAGAGTGAGGTGATTGAGGAGTGCCTGCTCCGGCTTGGGATGTCCGGACGGCGGTCCGAGGTCGTGATGGTCGGGGACCGGTGTTACGATATTGTCGGCGCGAAGGCGGCGGGTATCGCTTCCATCGGCGTCACATACGGCTACGGCAGCTATGAGGAGCTGGCGCGGGAATGGCCGGACTGCATCGTCGACTCGACAGTAGAGCTTAGGAACGTCCTCATAGGGCAGATGCTCGATGCGATGAAGCAGCCTGTTAAGACGGAGACACTTACCCCTTACGGCAAGCAGCTGACGCCGCAGCAGCAGGCGCTCATGGACGAGCGCAGGCGGTCTCCCTACAGCCCGGCGCTGACAGACGAAGAGATTCTCAATATGAGTCCGCGCGCTGTATCCGGCGGAATTTCGAAAGCGGCGGCAGACGGACCGGTACCTCTCAGGATCTGGAAGGTGATTTATCCTGTTCTCATCGATCTGGCGGTTTCGTCGATGGTCGGCTTCATTGTCGGGATAGTGATATTCCTCTTCCACGCGGTACAGAATACCTCCGGCGGCGGTGTGCCTTCTGACGGGAATTTCATGAATCTGTATCTGCGGCACGTGATTCTGATCACAGGAATTGCCGATGCCGTCCTTCTTCCGATCTACTGCCTTCTGATCAGAAATGATGAGAAGGACCGGTACAAGATGGGGCTGGGAGAGCGGATTCTTAAGAAGAAAAAGATCTCGGTTCCGTCAGTTCTTCTGATTATCGGATTTACGGTTACGGCCGCAAATGTTTTTAATCAGGTGACGGTATTCCTCCCAAAGAAAGACGCGGGGTATCAGGTGCTTGAGGAGGGGCTTAAAAATGCCAATCCGATCATTCTTCTGCTGGCCGTCTGCGTGATCGGTCCGATTATGGAAGAACTATTATTCCGGGGCGTGATTTACAGGAGGCTGCGCGATTACATGAATGTTCCGTGGGCAGCGATTCTCAGCGCCGCCATATTCGGCCTGATACACGGCAACGTGACACAGGGCGTCGTAGCGGGAATTTTCGGCATCTTTCTTGCCCTGATCTATGAGCACTACGGCACGCTCACGGCGTGCACGATCGCGCACATTGCGAACAACACGATCGCGAGCTTTATGGATCCGATCTTTTCGGCGATGCCGGACGCGGCAAAGGTCGCCTGGCTGCTTCTCTGCGTGGCGGGCGCACTTGTGCTGGGATATCTGATGTTCTTCCGGGACGCGCGCGTCAACAGGGTTTAGAAGAGAAGCGGACAGGTAAATATGCCCGAAAAATGGCTTATTTTCCGAATAATCCGTGTTGACTTGCCATGTATCGCATGGTAGAATGATTAAGTTGCGGTAATTGTCCGGTATCCGTTCTGTGCGTATACGGAATGTGCACAGATATACCGGACGGTTGCAGATATAAGAAGCACATGTGTGGATAAGACCGGTTTCGGTGCTTGCAGGGGATCAGACACATTCCCCTTGAAGTCTGCCGGCGGGAAGCACATGGAAGAAAAACCAAAAGAAAAGGAGAAACAAGATGAGTGTCATTTCCATGAAGCAGCTGCTTGAAGCAGGCGTCCATTTCGGACATCAGACCAGACGCTGGAACCCCAAGATGAAGCCGTATATCTATACGGAGCGCAACGGCATCTACATCATTGACCTGCAGAAGACGGTCGGGATGGTCGACGATGCTTACAACGCGGTCGGCGATATCGTTGCGAACGGCGGAAAGGTCCTCTTCGTCGGAACGAAGAAGCAGGCGCAGGACGCGATCCGCACGGAAGCGACCCGCTGCGGTATGTACTATGTCAACGAAAGATGGCTCGGCGGCATGCTGACCAACTTCCGCACGATCCAGAGCCGTATCAAGAGAATGAAGGATATCGAGGCGATGGCTGAGGACGGCACATTCGACGTCCTTCCGAAGAAGGAAGTTCTGCAGCTGAAGAAAGAGCACGAGAAGCTCGAGAAGAATCTCGGCGGCATCCGTGACATGAAGAAACTTCCGGACGCGATCTTCGTGGTCGACCCGAAGAAGGAGCGCATCTGCATCCAGGAAGCACATAATCTTAACATCCCGCTCATCGGAATCTGCGATACCAACTGCGATCCGGAAGAGCTCACCTATGTGATCCCCGGCAACGACGACGCGATCCGTGCCGTGAAACTTATCGTTTCCAAGATGGCAGATGCGGTTGTCGAGGCGAACCAGGGCGAGATGGAAGCGGACGCTTCCGAGATTCCGGCTGAGGGATATGTGGCATATCCGGATGAAGAGGCGTAAGGCATACGATGGAGGAAAGGGATATTATGGCTATTACAGCTGCAATGGTAAAGGAACTTCGTGAGAAGAGCGGCGCGGGCATGATGGACTGCAAGAAGGCCCTCACGGAGACAGCAGGCGATATGGAGAAGGCGATCGACTATCTCCGCGAGAACGGCATGGTGAAGGCGGCCAAGAAGGCCGACAGAATCGCTGCGGAAGGCCTCTGCGAAGGAATCGTCTCGAACGACGGCAAGGAAGCGGCAGTCGTGGAAGTGAACTCCGAGACGGACTTCGTCGCCAAGAACGATCTCTTCAGGGGATTTGTGCATGAAGTCGCGGAGCAGGCGATGGCTACCGAGACGGAAGATCTCGACGCGTTCATGGCGGAACCGTGGAAAGCGGATCCGGAGAAGACCGTGCAGGAGGCGCTTGTCGCTGAGATCGCTGTGATCAGCGAAAACCTGAAGATCCGCCGTTTTGCCAAGATGAAGGAAGAGAACGGCTTCATTACGGCCTACACGCACGCGGGCGGAAAGATCGTGGTCCTCGTCGATGTGGAAACCGACGTCGTGAACGACGCGATTGTTGAGATGGCGAAGAACATCGCCATGCAGGCAGCCGCCATGAGACCGAAGTACAACTCCCGCCAGGAGGTGGATCAGGAGTACCTCGAGAAGGAGAAAGAAATCCTTCTTGCCGCTGCTAAGAATGAGAAGCCGAATGCCAATGAGAAGATCTGGAACGGCATGGTCATGGGCCGTATGAACAAGGAACTCGCTGAGATCTGCCTGCAGGATCAGGTTTATGTCAAGGCGGAAGACGGCAAGCAGACCGTTTCCAAGTATATCGCGGAAGTCGCCAAGGCGAACGGCGCGAAAGTGAACGTCAAGGGCTTCATCCGTTTTGAGACGGGCGAAGGCATTGAGAAGAAGAAAGAGAACTTCGCGGAAGAAGTCGCCGCGCAGATCAAAGGCTGATAGCAGCTGCTCAGGTTCCCTGAACAGTTTCGGCAAAGATGCGTTAGATGGGACAGGGGAGATGTACCTCTGTCCCGTTTTTTTCCACTGGGGAACAGTTCCTCCTGTTCCGTCATATGGGGGTTCATGATGCGATTTGGGAAAAAACTTCATCTGCTGCTTCCGATGACCCTGCTTTTGCTGGTCCTCACACTTGCACTGGGGGGCACATCTTTACGGACAGAGGCTGCTTCAAAGAAGAAGTATCCGACCGTCTATAAGGGCGTGGATTACAGCCGTGTCTATAACTTCAAGTATTACATGAAGAAATATCCGGCTGTGAAAAAGAAGGTGGGCGGCAGCCCGAAGAAAGCGCTCCGTTACTTCGTGCGCTACGGGATGAAAAAGCAGCACCAGGCGATTAAGACTTTTAACGTCAGGTCCTACCGCTACGGCAATCCCTCCCTTCGCAAAAAGTACCGCCTGAACTATAAAAAGTATTACCTGTACTATTTAAAGACCGGTTATAAAAAACCATCCGCTAAACGAACCAGGACGGGTGTTAAGAAGATGGTTTCGCCGGCTGTCATATACGGCGGCATCGACTACAGCGCACTCTACGATTATTTTTATTACACAAAGCACAACCCGGATGTTGTCCGCGCATATAAGGATGACGACTATGCTGTTCTGGCGCATTTTGTCAACTACGGAAGAGCGGAGGGCCGGAGAGGAATCGCCCCGTCTTCCGCCTTTCTTACGCAGGACAGCTCCGGTGCAACGGCGTCTTCGATCACAATTGATTCCTGCAGAATTTCAGGAAGCTATGTGGTTCTTAAAGCGACGGTCAATGATCTGGAGAAGGGGACGGAGGTGTATCTTTTCGCGGTTCCCTCCTATATTTCCAGGATCACATCACAGAAAGCGAAGGCTTCGAAAAAAGTCTCCGGAACTTCCCTGACCTTTAGAATTCCGCTTGCCTTGAATACGGCAGGTTCTGTGCTGCAGAGCAAATTCCTGCTTGCGGTCAGGAACGGGACAGCTTACAAAAACGCCAGCAACTCCTATTTCATCCAGAATCCGGAGGCGGCTTCATCGAATAAGAAAGCTTTCCCGACGCCGGCGAGAGGAACGAAGAAGGGGCTGAAGAGTGTGATTTCCTCGGATGAATTCATCGATAAATGCGTGGATTTAAAATGCAGCCACGTCGCTGCCGATTTCCCGATCGAGATGTTCCTAGGCGGTACCGGCTTCAGTTATACATACGAGGGGAAGACCTATCAGTTTTCGAACACGGTTTCCTACTATCAGAAACAGCTGAAAAAACTCCGGAGCCACGGAATTGTAGTCACGGGGATCTTTTACCTCTCAAACCGGAATATGACCAAATACATGCTTCCGTCGGCAGCGAGAGGAAACCGGTCGCGCAGCGCGATCTTTTCCCTGAATACAAAGACAGAGACGAGAAAAGAACTGGAAGCTTTGTTCTCCTGTCTCGCGGAGACATGGACGAAGGATGAGGTTCTGGTGGCAAACTGGGTGTTCGGGAATGAGAGCGACCAGTACCGCTTTTACAACTACAGCGGGGATATCACACGT
>JAFRMI010000025.1 GCA_017430765.1 Lachnospiraceae bacterium
ATCGGCGAAGAAGTGCTGGTCTGCGGCGGCGGCAACGTCGCGATGGACGTCGCCCTGACGTCGAAGAGACTCGGTGCGAAGAAGGTGAAGCTGATCTGCCTCGAACAAAGGGAAGAGATGCCCGCTGATGAGAGCGAGATCCGGATGGCCGAAGAGGAGGGCGTTGAGATCAGCAACGGCTGGGGCCTTGGAAAAGTCCTTGACGAGAACGGAAAAGTCACCGGCCTTGAGGCAAAGAGATGCCTGTCCGTTTTTGATGAGAACGGACGTTTCCGTCCGACCTATGACGAGGAGGATACGATGGAAATCAAGTCCGATTTCATTATCCTCGCGACAGGTCAGAAAGTGGATGTTTCTTTCCTCCCGGAGAATTTGAGCGCACAGCTTAAGACGGAGAGGGGACTCATCAATGCCGATATTGAATCCGGTAAGACCTCCGAGGCAGGATATTACGCGGGCGGTGATGCGGTGACGGGACCGAACCTCGCGATCCGCGCGATCCGTGCCGGACGTTCCGCCGCACGCTCCATGATGCGTGATTTCGGTCAGGACTGCTCAGATTCCTATGCGGAGGAGAAGTTTACGCACTTCGATGTGAAGGGTGTTGAGAAGACTGTCGGGAATAAGCAGAAAGAACTTCCCGTCGAGGAGCGGACCCTGACGAAAGAAGACCTCTCGACGCTTCCCGTTGAAGAGGCAGTCAGCGAGGCGAAGCGGTGCCTGCACTGCGCTTGTTATGCAGTCAATGCCTCCGATATCACACCGGTTCTTCTGATGCTCGGCGCGTCAATTGTGACGACGGAGCGGGAGATTTCCGCGGAAGAGCTGTTTACGACAAAACTGACTGTCCAGCAGGTTCTTCACCGCGGGGAACTTGTGAAAGAAGTCCGCGTGCCTGAGGTCGCCGGCGAGACGCACTATGACAAGAGGCGTGTGCGCGATGCGATTGACTTTGCGATCATATCCCTTGCCAGCCGGTTCACAGTGAAAGACGGTGTGATCAAAGACGCTGCGATGGTTTGCGGAGGAGTTGCCCCGGTGCCGTATGCGCTCCCGAAAGCCGAAGCGTATCTCCGGGACAAAAAGATCACGAGAGAGATCGCAAAAGAGGCCGGTGAAATCGCCATGCAGGAGGCGACGCCCATGCGTGAGAACGCCTACAAGGTATTTATGGCGAAAGACGCCGTCTACGAAGCTGTCTGCCGCGCGGGCGGCTTCAGGGAGCAGGAAATTCCTGTCCTTTAAAAAAGGGAACGACCGGTCCGCTGCCGTGGGGGAGCATCTGAATATTGCAGGCAGCGGACAGATCCTTATGCCAATGAGTGCCTCCGGAATTGTATTCCGGAGGCCTCCGGGACAGCAGTTTTTACAGGGGAAGGTTTACGGGGGCTGAATGCAGGAAGCGTCTCTAAGAATGTGCGAATCCGAAATACCGGCCTATGCTTATACAGGCAGGGCGGATATCCGTTCGCTGACTCTCGCGGACCCGGTAGAAGCTGTCGGGGAGGGAGCATTCTTTCGCTGTACAAATCTCACGGAGATCCATGTGGGAAGAGGCCTGCGCCGGATCGGTGCGCAGGCCTTTTCCCAAATAGGGCCGTATGCGGATATCGTGTGGCTTTGCAGGATCCCTTACAGATCCATGCTGACCCGCATTCTGCCGCCGTTTGAACAGATTATGGGAATCTGTGCCCCCGGGATGCCGTTTTCGGGACGCCCGCAGGCGGAGAAGACAGTTCTGGCTATCGGTATGATTCTTCATCCCGAATGGGAAGCAGCCTACAGCACTCCCCTTATGAACGAGTATCTGGAATACATACATACCGTGCTGTTGTCTGATCCTGCTGTCCTGACCGGAAAGAACTGTATTGTGAGGGTAATCCTTGCCCTTTCTGAGAGGCGAAGCCTTTTTAAACTGCCGGAGACATCTTTCCTCCGGCTCCTCTCATACGCGAGAAGTCTGCAGACGGATCTTGACACAAAACAGCTCCTGGACCGTCTCGAACGGGAGATCACCGAAAACAGTATTTCCGCGAAGCGGGGGGAAGAAGAAAAAAAGCTTATCCGCAAGATATACACGCTGTCTCCGGAAAAAGAGATGCGCGCCTTACTTGAGAATGCGGGAATAGATTCGTTCCCCGACGTGTTTTACGCCGCGCGCACGGCGGAGGACGGAACAGCCTGTACAGGAGATCCGGAAGAAGGAAAAATGGAATCTGCGCCTCCGGAGATTTTGAAGCTGATTGAATCCCGCTATATAGGACAGTACAGCAGTGCCCTGCGGGAGCAGTCTTTCAGGCCTGATCCGGTGGCGGATGGTTACGCGGAACTTTTGGACAGGGATTCACTGCGCAGGGCACTTGCCCTCTCGGCGGGAATCGTACCGGGAGACGGGGGGAGCGGGAGATTGGAGGAAGAAGCCATCCGCTGCCCACTGCGGCTGATTCCCCTGCTGCGCTACGCGGACCGGGACTGCCTGCGGCACATCCTTCTGATCCGGAGGCAGATTCTTGACACCGGGAAAGAGGCTGCCGGCTTTGATGCAGTCCGCATCATCGGGAAGGCGGCCCTGCTCTCTGAAGAACTCGAAGCGGCAGTCTTTGCCGGAATGACGGGGCAGCTGCGGGAATATGCCGCCATGCACGGAAAAAATGAAAAAACCCTCTTCTTTGATCTGTTCCGGTATCTGGAAGAGTCCGGGAGAGAGGAACTGTCCGTCTTTGCGGAACAATACGGGGACATGGTCTACGACTCCTTTCTGGAGGGGACGGAGGTCAGCGGGCGGACATTTTCCGGGGAGAGGCTGCGGAGTCCGGCAATCCGCCGTGTACTTGAGGGATATGTGTTTTTCAGTGAGGAAACGGGATTTTTCGGCCTGTCCGAAGGAGCGCCGGCGGATGCGGAGGGCATGCCGGTTCAGATCGGAGATACGGCGCGTATTGTCCCGGCAGCCCCGCACATGATGCGTGCGGAGGAGATTTCCGTCTGGCAGAGGAGAACCGGGCGGGAAGATCAGCTGTATGAGACGGAGAGATGGATTCATCCCGGCAGCTATGAGAAGTGGAAAAGCCGCTACAGGAACCTGAGGGTGTCTTATGATGAATTGAGAGAACTTGCTGGAAAACGCATGAAACTGGACGGCACGCCTGATTTCGGAATCAGGATCTGCTTTTGCGGTAAACGGATCCTGACGGCAGAGCGGGTGCGGGGCAGTGGGGAGGCCTCTTCCCTGAAACTGACTGGAGGTGCAGCATTTGTACTGGGTGATCTGGAGAAAGCCGCCTGGTCGGAACGGGAGCTGCGGGAGATGCTCCATCGGCTGGATGAGGCTTTCTGGTATCACCTGCTCCTCGCCGGGCGGATCCCGGCCGGGCCGTATCTTCGCCGCCTGTCTTTAGAAAAGATGCAGACCGTTCTGGAGGCCTCTCTTATACACGGGCATCATGAAAATGCAGCCATTCTCCTCTCGTCCATCCGCCGGATCCGGGAGGGGGAGGACGGAGGAGACCTTTCTGACAGTGAAACCGGAGGCTTCGGCATCCGGGATGACGAACTGCTGTGGTAAGGGAGGCAGAGTGCGAATGCCGTACGGGAATGATGAAAAGGCACAGACCGCAGGCACAGCGTGGACTGAGCGGGAAGAAAGCAATACGGCGAGAGATGCGCGGATCCGGGAGCTTGCCGCCTGCGTGCTGGAAAATGCGAGGACGAAGCTGCTTCTGCACCTCCGGTTCCTCGACCGGGCGCTCTGCGAGCTGAAACTTGCGGAAAGTGCGAAGGGGCGGATTTCCACGGACGGGAAGAACCTCTATTATGACCCGGAATATGTTCTTGTCCGTTATCGGGAAGAGCAGGAATTTGCGTGCCGGGTATGGCTGCATGTCCTGATGCACTGTCTCTTTTTCCACATGGAGACGGGTGAGAAGACGGATTCACGGATGTGGGATCTGGCAGCGGACATTTTCTCGGAGAATCTGACCGCATCGCTGTATCCGGAGGGAATGACACACCCTGTGCGGATGTACAGGCAGCAGGAAATCCGGCGTCTGAAGGAAAAACTGCGGATGGATTCGGCGGAAACTGTGTACAGGGATCTCACAGAGGATCCTCCGGACCCGCAGCTTTACGCGGAACTGAAGGAACTGGTGTCGCTCGATGATCACGGAATCTGGAGTGAGAGGCCTGCTTCCGGAGACGGGACGGCTGCGGGCGGAAGACGGACAGGGGAGAGATATGCGGAGACGGCGGCCGCGGAGGAAAACGGCCGTTCCGACGCAGCAGGCAGCCCGGAGGGGTCTGCGGCGGTCTGGAAGAGAATCGCCGGTGAGATGCAGGAGGAGCTTCTGGCCCGCTCCCGTGAGATGGGGGACAGGTCCGCCGACTTTATGCGCTCCCTCGGCGTTCTTACAAGGAGGAGAACGGATTACCGCGACTTCCTCAGGAAATTTGCGGTCAGAAGTGAGGTGCTTCACACATCACCGGAGGAATTTGATTACATTTTTTATACCTACGGATTGGAACTTTACCGGGACACTCCGCTGATTGAGCCCCTGGAATACAGGGAAGACCGGAAGATCAGGGACTTTGTGATTGTCATCGATACGTCGGGAAGCGTATCGGGAAAACCGGTGAAGCGGTTCCTCGAAGAGACGTGGCAGGTTCTGAAGACGAGGGAGGCCTTTGCGGAACATTTTCAGCTCCATATACTCCAGTGTGATGCATTTGTAAAGCGGGATGATGTCATTGCGAATCAGCGGGAGTTCGACCGCTTTATGGAAGAACTGACTCTGCGCGGCTTCGGGGGCACGGATTTCAGACCGGCTTTTGCCTATGTGGAGGAGCTGCGAAGGGGGCATATAATCCGGGACTTAAAAGGGATGCTGTATTTTACGGACGGACTCGGTATCTTTCCGGAGAAACCGCCGGATTATCTGACGGCATTTTTGATTTCAGATACGGAGAGTTATTCTCTGGCGGGAATTCCGGCCTGGGCAATCACGGCTGTAATCGACAGGGAGAAGCTTGCGGTATATGAGAGGGGATAGACTCGCGGCATATGAATATCAGGCAGGCAAAAGAACAGATCAGGAGGGCGGTCATCGCGTACCGCACAAGGGATGAAAACGGTCAGCCGATGATTCCGCCGGAACGGCAGCGGCCGGTCTTCCTGATCGGTCCCCCCGGAATCGGGAAGACGGCTGTCGCGGCGCAGGTCGCGCAGGAGATGCAGATCGGATTCGTCAGCTATTCCATAACGCATCACACGCGGCAGAGCGCACTTGGCCTCCCGTATATCAGGGACCGTGAATTTGGCGGGAAGCACTACCGGATGAGCGAATACACAATGAGTGAGATTATCGCTTCAGTCTATGAACAGATGTCCGAGACCGGTGTTTCGGAGGGAATCCTGTTTCTGGACGAGATCAACTGTGTGTCGGAAACGCTCTCACCTGCCATGCTCCAGTTTCTGCAGTACAAGGTCTTCGGACAGCACCGTGTGCCGGACGGCTGGATCGTCGTGACAGCCGGGAATCCGCCCGAGTACAATCAGGCCGTCCGGGAATTTGATATGGTGACACAGGACCGGATCAAGGAGATCCGGATCGAGCCGGATTATGATGCGTGGCGGTCGTGGGCAGCGGACGCGGGGCTGCATGCGGCGGTTCTGTCCTATCTGGATGTGCGGAAAGAGGATCTGTATCAGGTGAACCGGACTTTGGAGGGCATGTCTTTTGTGACGCCCCGCGGGTGGGCAGACCTGTCGGATATGCTGCGGGTCTACGAGATGAACGGACTGCCCTGCGATGAGCTGCTCATCCGGCAGTATCTTCGAAATGACAGGATTGCCAGACAATTTGCCGTATTCTACGGGCTTTGGAAGAAATACGAGACGGAATACCGGATCGCGGATATATTGGACGGATGCCGGACGGAGGAACTCGTAAAGCGGGCCGGAAACGCTTCCCTTGACGAGAAGATTGCTCTGATCGGCCTGCTTCTTGACAGTGCGGAGGGAGGAATGCGCCGTGTCCTTAGAAGACGGGATCTGCTGGTCTCTCTGAAAACCGTTCTGAAGGGGATTGATGAATGTGAGGATCCGGAGGACGCGTGGGAACAGAAAATCCGTGAGGCGGATCACACACTGGAAACCATGCGGCAGTCATTATCAAAGGAGGAACTGGACAGGACTGCCGGTATGCGGCAGTGGCTCCAAAGGAACAGGTCTCTGGCAGAAGAACGCAGACGAAACGAAGAAGATGCGGGGGATGGGGAAGGCGGATCACGCACATCCCGTCTGCGGCAGGTGTACAGCGAAGAGACGCAGGCTTTGTACTCCGACGCGGAGAAGGAAAAGGAGCGTCTGGAGAACCTGTTCCGGTTTGCGGAAAAGGCTTTCCCGGGGGAGGGAGAGATGGCGCTGATCGTGACTTCCCTTACGACTTCCAAAGTACCGGCTGCATTTATCGGAAGATACGGCTGCGAAGGGTATTACAGGCACAGCGGGATTTTGGATTTCAAGGGCCGGGATATGGAAATCAGCAGGGAGATTGATGAATTGCTGCAGTAGTCCTCTGTCTGCGGATGATTTATGCAGATCTGAGCACAGCGGCACTGACTGACGGCGGATGCAGCTGTCCGGATGCGGTACATGCGGACATTGCAATAAGACAGGAATCATGAGACAATAAAAAGAAAGGAAGATAACAATGAAAACAAGGGCAGGTTACGTTGTAAAGAAATTCAATTACGGGATCGGCTACAGAATCCTTGACGAAACCGGTGAGGTCGATACCCGTCCGAACGGCGTAGTGGAACTCACGGAACCGGAAGCGCTGATCTTTGAGAAGCTGTCGGCGGGATGTGAGGAGGCCGACCTTGTCGCGGCGGTGAAGGAGCAGTTCGGGTTCGATGACGAGAAGGCTGCCGGCATCGTTAAGAAATTCGTCGATTATCTGTGCCAGCACCGGTTCATCGAGGGTGTTGAGCCGAGGAGATTCGGCTGATCTGTTTAAGGAGGTACAGCTGTGGGGATTGAAGTTGCTGTCGGGACAGAAGAGAACTTGAAAAATGCAGCTGGGAAGATGCCGGATTTCCGGACAATGGAGGAAGCGGCCGCTTATATCCGCGGTTTTCTTGACTCTGCAAAAAAGAAGGGAGAAGAGCCGGCAGTTCTGTATTATACAGCCCCCGGCGGAAAACCTTCGGAACAGTTCTCTTCCATCAACCGGTTCGAAAAGCCGATTGTAGAGTATCTGCGTACGCACGATGCGCCGAAAACGGTCCGGATTGTCTGCGACAGCGAGGAGACGGCGAGGTTCTGCAAAGTCGTCTATAATATGTATTACGCGGACAGCAAGGAAGAACGCATAGAGGATGCGCAGTGGGACTGATGGGACCGGGAGGCTGACTTTCAAAACCGGGCAGATGAGTGAACCGGCACACACGCCAATAAAACCGGGCAGATGAATCCGACAGGGTCCCGAAGCCGGTCAGAAGGATCCTGTCCCAAAAACTTTCTTGACTTATATCCTTATGGATGGTAGTATGCATACTTAAAGGCGATGACGAAGTCGGTCCGAATCGGAAACTTGCAGAGAGCCGGTGGTTGGTGTAAACCGGCAGCGGATGATTCACATGACCCGTCCCTTCCGAGCCGGAAGCCGGAAAAGCCCATGGCTGAGTAGATGCTTCCCGTGATTGCTGCGTTAAGGCACAGGGATTAAAGGATCCCGTTGAGTGGTCGTAGAAGTACGGCAATTTGAGTGGTACCGCGGGTGTAGATTGCGCTCGTCTCAAAGAATCGGTCTTTGGGACGAGTTTTTTGTTTCACAGACCGCTAAGGAACCAGCCACATCCGCAGTTTAAGAAAGATGCAGCGGATCAAGGGACTTTTATACGCAGGATCTGCATAAAAAGGGCTGAGAAATACTGCCGGTGATTCTGATCCGTACCGGGATTCCTTCTGAACAGGAGAAGAGAAGGAGAACGGAAACCCGACAGATCACCCGTATAAAAGGAACGCAGTCGCTGCAGGAGAAGGTGAACTATGACACAGGAACTGGATTTTAAAATTCAGGAGATTGCCGGCCGGATCCGCGTGCTCAGGGAACTTGAGAATATCACGCCGGAAGAGATGGCAGGCCTCACAGACAGTACACTTGACGAATACCTCGCGTGCGAGGAAGGGGAGAGGGACCTCAACTTCACATTCATTTACCGTTGTGCACTGGCGCTCAAGGTCTCCGTCACGGACATTCTGGAAGGTTACAGCCCGAACCTCCGGTCGTATACCATGACGCGCAAGGGCGAGGGGCAGAAGATCTCCCGCGCGCACGGGATGACCTACTACAATCTGGCGTACGCATTTCAGAACCGGATCGCGGAGCCGCTTTATGTGCGAAGCATCTACGATGAAGCCGCGCAGGACCGCCCCATCGACCTGACAAAGCACGACGGACAGGAGTGCGACATCGTGGTGGAGGGGAGCCTGAAGGTGCAGATCGGGGAACACAGCGAGATTCTCGGCCCCGGTGACAGCATCTATTACGACTCCGGCACACCCCACGGCATGATCGCTGTGGGCGGGCAGGACTGCATCTTTTATGCGATCGTCCTCAACCCTGCCGGCGAGCCGATTCCGGAGCTGACACAGCAGCAGGCCGTCGAGGAGGAGGCCGCTCCGCAGGTAACCGATGATTCCGAGAGAATCTGGCACGATTACATCGAGGTAGAGGAGAACGAAAGAGGAACTCCGACCGCGATCCGCATCAATAAGAATGCGGCTGCCCGTTTCAATTTCGCGTTCGATCTCGTGGACGCCCTCGCGAGGCGTGAGCCGGAAAAGCTGGCGATGCTGCACATTTCGCAGGACGGCACGGAGCGCAGAATCACATTCGAGGACGTCCGCAAGGAATCGGCCCGCTGCGCGAATTATTTTAAGTCGCTCGGCATCAAGAAGGGCGACCGCGTCATGCTGATCCTGAAGCGCCACTATCAGTTCTGGTACGCAATTGTCGGTCTTCACAAGATCGGCGCGATCGCGATCCCCGCGACGAACCAGCTGATGGCTCATGACCTGGAGTACCGGTTCCGCGCGGCGGGAATCACGTCGATCCTCTGTACGGCGGACGGTGAGTCCGCGCACCAGGTGGAGATCGCGCAGGAGGCGTACGGCGGATTGCAGAATCTGATGATCGTGAACGGGGAGCGGGAAGGCTGGAGAACCTTCGATGAGGAATATCCCATCTACAGCTCGCGCTTCAGAAGAACCGGCACGTCCCCGTGCGGTGATGACCTGATGCTGATGTACTTTACATCAGGAACGTCCGGTTATCCCAAGATTGCGACACATACATATAAACTGCCTCTGGGGCACTTCCACACGGCGAAGTACTGGCAGACGGTGGATCCGGACGGGCTGCATTTTACCATATCCGATACGGGATGGGCGAAGGCTGCCTGGGGAAAGATTTACGGGCAGTGGATGTGCGAGGGAGCGATCTTTGTCTACGACTTTGACCGTTTCGACGCATCGAAGATCCTGCCGATGTTTGCCAAATACAACATCACGACATTCTGCGCGCCGCCGACCATGCTGCGCCTGATGATCAAGCAGGATATCTCGCAGTATGATTTCTCGTCCGTCAAACATATGACGACGGCGGGCGAGGCTCTCAACCCGGAGGTCTACCGCCAGTTTGAGAAGGCGACCGGACTTAGGATTATGGAGGGCTTCGGACAGACCGAGACCGCCATGATCATCGGCAATCTTGTCGGTGCCCCGCACAAGATCGGGTCCATGGGACGTCCCATCCCGACCTATGACGTGGCGCTGATCGGAGAGGACGGAAAGCCGGTCGGCTCCGGTGAGGAAGGGGAAATCTGCATCAATATCTCCGGCGGTATTCCCTGCGGGCTGGCTGTCTGCTATTATAACAGCGAAGAAGAGACCGCCGAGACCTGGAAGGACGGCTGGTACCACACAGGCGACCTCGCCTGGAGAGACGAGGACGGTTTCTACTGGTATGTCGGCAGAAAGGACGACGTCATCAAGTCGTCCGGCTACCGGATCGGTCCGTTCGAGATCGAGAGCGTGCTCATGGAGCTTCCTTACGTCCTCGAGTGCGGCGTGAGCGCCGCGAAGGATCCGGTGAGAGGATATGTCGTCAAGGCGAGTATCGTCCTTGTACCGGGCGTAGAGGGCACGGACGAGCTGGTGAAAGAGATCCAGCAGTATGTGAAAGAGCACACGGCTCCGTACAAGTACCCGCGGATCGTGGTATTCCGCGATGAACTGCCGAAGACGACCAGCGGAAAGATTATACGACATGGACTATAAGAGAATTACGCTGCTGTGCGGGCACTACGGGAGCGGCAAGACGAATATTGCCGTCAATATTGCGTACGACCTCCGCCGCCGGTATGAAAATGTGGCCATTGCGGATCTCGATATCGTGAACCCGTATTTCCGCACAAAGGACAGCGAGAAGGAGCTGAAGGAAGCCGGTATCCGCCTCATCGTATCGGAGTACGCGAACACGAACCTCGACATCCCCGCGCTTCCGCAGGATATGTACGCGATTGTCGACGACAGGACAATTCACGCGGTGGTCGACGTGGGCGGCGATGACCGGGGCGCATACGCGCTGGGAAGATTATCCCCCGCGATCCTTAAAGAGAACAGCTACGATATGCTCCTGGTGGTGAACCGCTTCCGCCCGCTTACGCCGGACGCGGAATCGACCATAGCTGTGATGCGGGAGATCGAGGCGGCGTGCGGACTTCCGTTTACCGGAATTGTCAATAATTCCAATCTGGCGGCGGAGACAGAACCCGAAGACGTTCTCTCCTCCCTCAGGTACGCGGAGGAAGTGGCGGAAATATGCGGGCTTCCGCTCGTGATGACATGTGCGGAGGAGAAAGTGGCTTCAGCACTTTGCGGCAAAGTGGAGAACCTGTTCCCCATGCATCTGCAGAAAAGACCTGTGTGATGGGAACGGGAGATGAGATAGGAGGACAATATGGCAAAACTGACATTCAGAACCGATGAATGCAAGGGATGCGGACTCTGTGTGAATGTATGTCCGAAAAAGATCCTGCAGCTGTCAAAGGATGTGATTAACAAGAAGGGACATCACCCCGCGGAGTGCATCGATGAGAGCGCATGCATCGCCTGCGCGTCCTGTGCGACGATGTGTCCCGACTGCATCATTAAGATTGAAAAGTGAGGTGATCAAGGTGGCAGAAAAAGTACTTATGAAAGGCAACGAAGCGATTGCGGAGGCGGCGATCCTCGCAGGCTGCCGGCATTACTTCGGATATCCGATCACACCGCAGACAGAGATCGCGGCATACATGGCCAAAAGAATGCCCAAGATCGGAGGAACGTTCCTTCAGGCGGAGAGTGAGATCGCGGCGATCAATATGGTCTACGGCGTCTCCTCAGCCGGAAAACGCGTGATGACGTCCTCGTCCAGCCCGGGAATCTCCCTGAAGAGCGAAGGCATTTCCTATCTTGCGGGTTCCGATCTTCCGGCCCTCGTCGTCAACTGTCAGAGAGGCGGCCCGGGACTGGGCGGCATTCAGCCGAGCCAGTCGGACTACTTCCAGGCGACAAGAGGCGGCGGGCACGGTGATTACCACATGATCGTTCTGGCACCGGCATCGGTGCAGGAGATGGCGCAGCTTACGATCCGCGGATTTGAACTGGCGGACGAATACCGCATGACCTCCATGATCCTTGCGGACGGGACAATCGGCCAGATGATGGAGCCGGTATCGTTTGATTTTGAGATCAAAGAGCAGCCGGCAAAACCCTGGGCGACGACAGGCACGCAGATGAAGAGGCCGCACAACATTGTGAATTCGCTGTATCTCTCTCCGGAGGTTCTTGAGGAGAAGAATTTTGAGCGCTATCAGAAGTACGAAGAGATCTGCAGGAAGGAAGCGCTTGCAGAGGAATACCGGATGGAGGACGCGGAGATCGTGATCGCTGCGTTCGGAATTGCCGCCCGTGTGGCGAAGAACGCTGTCAACGCGGCGAGAGAACAGGGCGTCAAAGCCGGTCTCATCCGTCCGATCACGCTTTGGCCGTTCCCCGCGGAATCGTTCAGACGCGCCCTCGGCACCGCGAAGCAGTTCATCAGTGTGGAACTCTCCATGGGGCAGATGATCGAAGACGTGAAGCTCGCAACGGAATGCAGGGTGCCGGTTACCCTGACAAACAGAACCGGCGGCATGATTCCGTCTCCCGAACAGGTTTATACCGCCATTATGGAAGCGGCTGGAAAGGCAGGTGAATGATATGGTAGTATTTGACAGACCGCATGCACTGATCGATGTCCCGCTTCATTATTGCCCGGGATGCACACACGGAATCGTTCACCGTCTCGTCGCGGAGACGATTGATGAACTGGATATTGAAGGAAGAACCGTCGGCGTGGCGCCGGTCGGCTGTTCCGTCATGGCTTATGACTATTTTAACTGCGACATGATCGAAGCGGCGCATGGCCGCGCTCCGGCGGTCGCCACGGGCGTAAAGCGCGCGGATCCGGACAATCTGGTCGTCTTCACGTACCAGGGCGACGGCGATCTCGCGTCGATCGGCACGGCCGAGACGGTACACGCCGCGGCAAGAAATGAGAATATTACGATCATCTTCATCAACAACGCGATCTACGGCATGACCGGCGGACAGATGGCGCCGACATCCCTTCCGGGCCAGGTGACGCAGACGTCCCCGTACGGCCGCGATGTCAATGCCTGTGGATACCCCGTAAAGATCTGTGAGATGCTTTCCATGCTGGACGGACCGGAGTATCTGGAGAGAGTGGCCGTCAACAACGTGCGGAACGTAAAAGCCGCGAAGAAGGCGATTAAGAAGGCGTTTCAGAACCAGCTCGACGGCAAGGGATTCTCACTCATTGAAGTGATCTCTTCCTGCCCGACAAACTGGGGCATGACACCTGAAAACGCCCTCAAATGGATCGATGAGAAGATGATTCCGTATTATCCTCTCGGCGTCTACAAGGACAGAAGCGCGGGAATCATTCCCGGAGCAAAGGAGGAAGCGTGATGACGAGAGAATATCTATTTGCCGGATTTGGCGGCCAGGGCCTTCTGTTTTCGGGCAAGGTGCTCGCCTATAAGGGACTCATCGAGGACAGGAATGTCAGCTGGCTTCCCTCCTACGGCCCGGATGCGCCGAGGAACCGCAAACTGCAGCGTGATCTTTAGCGACGAGCCTGTCGGGGCGCCGATCATTTCGTATCCGGCCGTGCTGGTCGCCATGCACCTTCCGTCCCTCGACAAATTTGAGCCGGCGGTGAAAAGCGGAGGAACCATCTTTGTCGACAGTTCCCTGATCGAGCGGAAG
>JAFRMI010000004.1 GCA_017430765.1 Lachnospiraceae bacterium
AGAAGCTGGGACTTGACCAACCGGGCGGATATGTGCTAATATGCATTAGTACTTTATCATGGTAGAGTGATAATTCGCTAAAGGGAGGATTGTTATGAAGAGGGCAGTGCTTAGTATAATACTGGCGGTATCGATGGTATGCGGACTTGCGGCATGCGGCGGCGGCGGGACAGAGGCGTCGCAGGCGGCGGATGCTGTGGAGTCGGAAGCTGCGGAGTCGGAAGCTGCAGCGGATTCGGACATCGCCTATATTAAGGACAAGGGAAGCCTGATCGTCGGTATTACGGATTTCGAGCCTATGGACTACAAGGATGATGCCGGAAAATGGATCGGCTTCGACGCGGACCTCGCGGCGAAGGTCGCGGAGGATCTCGGTGTTTCCGTCGAATTCGTGGAAATCGACTGGGATAACAAGATTCTTGAACTCAACAACAAGAGCATCGACTGCGTTTGGAACGGCATGACGCTGACGGATGAAGTGCTCAGCTCGATGGAGTGCTCGAACGCGTACTGCAGCAACGCGCAGGTCGTTGTGCTTCCCGCGGACAAGGCGGAGGAGTACCCGGATGCGGAGAGCCTCAAAGAGGTGAAGTTCGCCGTTGAGGCGGGTTCCGCGGGCGAGCAGGCGGCCAAGGACAACGGCTTTGAATTTACGGCCGTCACGGCGCAGGCGGATACGCTCCTTGAGGTGCAGTCCGGAACGTCCGGCGCCAGCATCATTGACCTTCTGATGGCCAGCGCGATGACCGGAGAGGGAACCAGCTATCCTGACCTGACACACACGCTCGAGCTGACGACGGAAGAATACGGCGTGGGCTGCAGGAAGGGATCGGATCTGGCGGCATTTATCAACGAGGAATTCAAGACGCTCTATGGCGACGGGACGATGACGAAGATCGCGGAAACCTACGGCATCGCCGATGCGGTGATTGAGCAGTAGAATGCCGGGATATTCCTGTAAGTACAAGTGAGACGATGCAGCCGGCTGATCGGGGGCAAACCGCCCTGATCCGGAAATGCCGCGCGTTGTCAGGATTATGATACCATCTGCTCCGCTTTCGGCTGGAGCCCGGAACGTCCGGTGCTTCTGCGGAAAACGGGGCAGTCTTCTGTAAAGCACCCCGCTGTACCTGTCGGTTCCGTGCGTTTCGGATCCGCTGCGTCCCCGGTGCAATCTGTAACTTCGGACATGCCGGAAGGAGGTCACTTATGTTTGTGACAGTCACATTATCCCTTCTGCAGGGCTTTCTCGCCACACTGCGGCTGTTTGCCCTGACTTTGGTGTTTGCGCTGCCGCTTGGGCTCGTCATCAGCCTGGGTTCCATGAGCAGGCTGCATATTCTGCGCGTACCGATCCGGTTCCTTATATGGATCATCCGGGGAACGCCGCTGCTTCTGCAGCTTTTGGTCATCTACTACGGGCCGGGGATCATGGGGAGAAATATCTGGGGCTCCGGGGATTCCGGGCGGTTTATCGCGGCGCTGATCGCGTTTGTCATCAACTACGCCTGCTATTTTTCAGAGATTTACAGGGGCGGTATCCAGTCTATACCCGTGGGACAGTATGAGGCGGGACATGTGCTCGGGCTTACACGCGGACAGATCTTCCGGAAGATTATCCTCCTGCAGGTGATCAAGCGGATCGTACCGCCGATGTCCAATGAGATCATTACCCTTGTGAAGGACACATCTTTAGCGCGCGTGATTGCGGTCTACGAGATCATCTGGAACGGCCAGTCCTTCATTAAGAGCGCGGGTATTATCTGGCCTCTTTTCTATACAGGTGTCTTCTACCTGCTTTTCAGCGGTCTTCTGACGCTGCTTTTCCGGTTTATCGAAAGGAAGCTGGATTTCTTCCGCGTGTAATTCGGGGTGCATGCGTGTGCGCTGTCTGTTTTATCTTAAGGGAGAAGACCCCGCTTTGCGAACCTTGAAACTGCCGGGAAGTTCACGGCGGAATTGTGCAGAAAGGATGATCTGCCATGGCGTTACTTGAAGTGAAAAATTTGATGAAGCGTTTCGGAGGGGTCGAGGTCTTAAAGGGAATCGACTTTGAACTGGAGGAGGGAAAAGCGCTCTCTATAATCGGTTCATCCGGAAGCGGAAAGACCACGCTGCTCCGGTGTCTCAATTTCCTCGAAACTCCGAACGGAGGAACCATTACGGTACGCGGGGAAACCCTTTTTGACGCGAGTGCCGGACACCGCTTTTCGGAGGAGGAAATCCGGAAAAAACGGCTGCATTTTGGGATGGTATTTCAGTCTTTTAACCTGTTCCCCCAGTATACAGCCCTTGAAAATGTGATGCTGGCGCCCCAGATCGCCGCGAAGAGGAACGGGTCTCCCGACTTCGCCGCGATCCGGCAGAACGGGGAAGCCCTGCTTGCACAGATGGGTCTCTCGGACCGCATGAATAATTATCCGCATCAGCTCTCCGGAGGCCAGCAGCAGAGAGTCGCGATCGCGCGTGCGCTCGCTCTCTCCCCGGATATCCTGTGCTTTGACGAACCGACGTCCGCACTTGATCCGGAGCTGACCGGCGAAGTGCTGCGCGTCATCCGTGAGCTTGCTGACAAGCACACGACCATGATCATTGTGACGCATGAGATGGCGTTCGCCAGAGATGTCGCGGACAGCGTGATCTTCATGGACCACGGTGTGATCGTCGAGCAGGGAGATGCAAAAGAGGTGATCAACAGCCCGAAGGAGGAACGGACACGGAAATTTCTTATGGGTTACGGGGAAAATTAAGGGGCGTGCCGGGCAAACCGCTTTTCCCTGCCGTTGTCTTGCTTCCTTAAATGAGGTATGATGTATTCGGGAAATGCAACAACACAGCACCTGTGTTAAAAAGAGAGGACGGGTGAAACGAATATGAAAGACAGATATGTAAGCCCGCTGTCAGAGCGCTACGCGAGTCCCGCGATGCAGGAGATCTTCTCGCCGGACAGAAAGTTCCGGACGTGGAGACGGCTCTGGATCGCGCTCGCCGAGGCGGAGCGGGAGCTGGGGCTGCCGATTTCGGAGGAACAGATAGAGGAGCTTCGCGCCCACGCGGAAGATATCAATTATGAGGACGCGGAACGCCGGGAAAAAGAGGTGCGGCACGATGTGATGTCCCATGTGTATGCGTACGGGCTCCAGTGCCCGAAGGCGAAGGGCATTATTCACCTCGGGGCGACGTCCTGCTATGTCGGTGACAACACGGATCTGATTCTCATGCGTGATGCGCTGGATCTCATCCGGAGCAAGCTCCTCAACTGCATCGCGCACCTGGCGGATTTTGCGGAAACATATAAAGACCTTCCGACGCTGGGGTTCACGCACTTTCAGCCCGCACAGCCCACGACGGTGGGCAAGAGAGCCACGCTGTGGCTGAATGAATTCGTGATTGACCTGGAAGACCTCGACTATGTACGCGGATCCCTCCGCCTTCTCGGTTCGAAAGGGACGACGGGAACGCAGGCTTCTTTCCTGGAACTCTTTGAGGGCGATCAGGCAAGATGCGACCGTCTGGATCCGCTGATCGCGGAAAAACTGGGATTCCCGGGCTGCTATCCGGTCTCCGGGCAGACATATTCAAGAAAAATTGATACGAGGGTTATCAATGTGCTGGCGGGAATCGCGGCCAGCGCGGCAAAGTTCTCGAATGATATCCGGCTCCTGCAGCATCTGAAGGAAGTGGAGGAGCCGTTTGAGAAGAGCCAGATCGGCTCCTCGGCGATGGCCTATAAGCGGAATCCGATGCGGTCGGAGAGAATCGCGGCTCTATCGCGGTATATCCTGGCGGACGCGATCAACCCGGCAGTGACGTCTTCCGTGCAGTGGTTTGAGAGGACGCTCGATGATTCCGCCAACAAGCGGCTGTCTGTGCCGGAGGCATTTCTGGCCGCGGACGGGATTCTGGGACTTGTTGCCAACGTGACGGACGGTCTTCAGGTCTACCCGAAAGTGATCCGCAGGCATCTTATGGCGGAGCTGCCTTTCATGGCTACGGAGAATATTATGATGGATGCCGTGAAGGCCGGAGGCGACCGCCAGGAGCTGCACGAGAGAATCCGGGAACTTTCCATGGAAGCCGGCCGCAATGTGAAGGTGGAAGGAGAGGATAACAATCTGCTGGATCTCATCGCGGCGGATCCGATGTTCGGCCTTACGAGGGAGGAACTCGAAGCGAGTATGGACCCCGCGAAGTATGTGGGACGCGCGCCGTATCAGACGGAGCAGTACCTGCAGACGGTGATCCGGCCGCTGCTCGCGGAGAACGCGGAGGCGCTCGGCTGGGTGTCGGAGATCAACGTATAAGAGGATGCACAGGGAATCGGCGGATGCCGGTGCTGCGCAGAGGAAGTGTGTCAGTGGGGCTGATGCACAGCCCGGCGCAAGTCCGGCCGGCGCCGGACTTGAAGAGAGGGAGAAAACAGCATGGTGACAGCAGTTGTCGGTGCCAACTGGGGCGATGAGGGAAAGGGCAAGATTACAGATATGCTCGCTGAACAGGCGGACATCGTGATCCGCTTCCAGGGAGGCGCCAATGCCGGACATACAATCAAGAATCACTACGGAAAGTTTGCGCTGCATACGCTTCCTTCGGGGGTATTCCATCCGGAAGTGACGAATATTATCGGAAACGGCGTGGCGATCAGCCCGCGCCAGATCCGGAAGGAACTGGAGGAGATCACGGGCCGGGGCGTTCCGTCCCCAAAGCTTCTGATTTCCAACCGGGCGCAGATTGTCATGAGTTACCACGTCCTCTTTGACACACTCGAAGAGGCCAGACTTGCCGGAAAGTCGTTTGGTTCGACAAAATCGGGGATTGCCCCGTTCTATTCGGATAAATTCGCTAAGATCGGCATTCAGATCAGTGAACTTTATGATATGGACGCGCTTCGGGAGAAGGTGGGGGATATCCTCGTCAAGAAGAATACCCTGCTGAAGTACCTGTATGGATACAGGGAACTCACAGTGGATGAGATCATGGAGGAACTGGAGGAATACCGCGGGATCCTTCTGCCCTATGCTGCGGATACGGCAGCCTTCCTGCATCAGGCGCTCAAAGAGGGAAAGACGGCGCTTCTGGAGGGGCAGCTTGGAACCATGAAAGATCCGGATCACGGAATCTATCCGATGGTTACGTCCAGCTCCACCCTGGCAGGATACGGGGCGATCGGCGCGGGTGTTCCGCCGTATTCGATCTCGAAGATCGTTGCGGTGACGAAGGCCTATTCGAGCAGCGTGGGAGCCGGCGAATTCGTATCCGAGATCTTCGGGGATGAGGCGGAGGAGCTTCGCAGGAGAGGCGGCGACGGCGGTGAGTACGGCGCTACGACCGGCAGGCCCCGGCGCGTCGGTTTCTATGATGCGGTGGCCTCCAGATACGGATGCCGTCTGCAGGGGGCAACGGACGTCGCATTGACTGTGCTCGATGTGCTCGGTTATCTGGATGAGATTCCGATCTGCACAGCCTATGAGATTGACGGCGTGCTGACAGAGGACTTCCCGACCACGACGGACCTTAAGAAAGCAAAACCGGTCTGGACGTATCTTCCGGGGTGGAAGTGCGATATTACGGGAATCCGGAACTATGAAGAACTTCCTGAAAACTGCCGGAAGTATGTGGAATTCATAGAGGAGAAACTGGGTTATCCAATTACGATGGTGTCCAATGGGCCGGCCCGTGAGGACATCATATACAGGAGCTGATTATGAGAAAAAGAATGATGGCAGCGGCCTGTGCCGCTGCCTTGTTCCTGAGTTTTGCGTCTGCGGGAAACGTGGCGGCGGAACCGCTGGCTTCCTCGGACGGAACATATGAGGTGGACCTGCCGGATGGTTATGTCAACTTGCGCGGAAGCATTGACCCGCAGGGAGATGAGCAGGACTTTCTGATTCTTGCCGGCCATGGCGGTCCGACCCCCGTCTATCTGCTGTCCGTAAGCGAGATGAAAGGCGCCCCGCAGTTTCCGTCGCTGACGGAGTATGCGGAGATCCTGACGGAGGGGGTCATGGCGAGCGACCTTTTCACGGATCCGTCGCCCAAGATCCCGCTTGAGAGTTTTCGGACCGGGGAAGAGATCCCCTGCATGAAGACCTGCTTTACGGCAGGATACGGGTCTTTACAGATTGATTATTACATCTACGCGCTGGAGGGAGAGTCCTGCTATTACCAGTTCTGTGCGTGGACGACGGCCGGAAACGCGGCTGCCGGACCGGAACTTGACGCCATTGTCAGCTCCTTTACCCTGCACGGATAAACGGATTATACGCGCCATTCCACCCCCAGTTTTCCGAGCTCTTCCTGGGCGTCCGGATAGGACGTGAAGCGGAGCGCCGCGAATCCGACGGCCCGGGCGCCTTTTATATTCTTTTCGCTGTCATCGATAAAGACCGCGCGCCCCGGATCGATCCCGTACCGCTCAATCAGAATTTGAAAGATCTCCGGGTGGGGCTTGATGCAGTGCTCCTTAAAGGACCAGACGCCGCCCTTCATGCGCTCCGTAAAGCGAAGAAGCCCGGACTCCATCAGGAGTTCGTAATTCCGTCTGTTCCAGTTGGACAGGAAGTAGACATTGTAGCCCTGGTGGATGAGCGCATTGACCCAGCTTTCCGTGTACCAGAACAGGGAGCAGGCTTCTTCCATCGATGAAAGGACAAGCCGGATGGGCTCCGCATAGTCAGGATAGGCTTTACAGAATTCCTCAATGACCTCTTCATTGGAAGAAAGGCCGAGATCGAGCTTCTCCCAGATCGCCGAGTAGGCGACATGTTCCTGCATAAAGTCGATGGTTTCATCGCTGACGCCGTGCGCTTTCGCGTATTCTTCCCAGGCAAAATCGACGAGGACGCCTCCCAGGTCAAAGATCACCGTATCGATCACAGGTGATTTCTGCGGCCTGACGACCCGCGCGACCATGAGAACCAGATAGAGAAAGACCGGAATCAGGATGGTGCATCCCAGGGAAGCGCGGAAGAGCTGCTGTGCCGCGGGGGTTTTAAAACATGCGGCAATGAAGGTCACAAGGTAGAGAAGAAGCAGGCACACGATGCCGACGACGGCAAGAATCTGTTTGATTGTCTTCATAAGACTCCCTCTATTCGTAAAAGTAAGATTGTTCTTATTCTAACGCAGAACCGTCTCTTGATAAAGAGAAATGAGTATGTTATAGTTGCGGATAGCATTGTTCCGAGAAGGAGAGAATCATGGCAGACAGAAATGAGACTTCAGAGATTATTGAAGAAGAGCTGAAGGTAGATAAAAATTCGCTGCTTGGAAAGTGGCGGGCAAAGGCATATGACCAGAAGGCGAATAAAGGATGGCTGCAGAGATTCTGGAAGGAGTATTTCCAGACAGAGAAGGGAATCTATGAGCAGCTCCTTATGGATCCGGATACGGAAGTCCGCGGCACGGTGAAGGAACTGGCGGAGAAGTATGAGGTGGAACTGGAAACAATGGTCGGTTTCCTGGACGGCATCAATGACTCTCTTGTCACACCGAATCCGATCGAGACGATGGACGAAGATACGGAAGTGAGCCTTCTTTTTGACAAGACGAAGCTCTATAAGAATATGGTCGACGCGAAAGCCGACTGGCTCTATGAGCTTCCGGTCTGGGACACGATCTTTACGAAGGAAAAGCAGCATGAGCTGTATCTGGAGCAGAAAAAGTCCGGTACGATTATCAAGCCGAAGAAGATCGGAAGAAATGATCCGTGTCCGTGCGGCAGCGGGAAGAAGTACAAGCAGTGCTGCGGGAAAAACGCGTAAATTGCTGTCCGGGCAGCGCCCCTGCATATCTCCGGCCTGCCATTACGGAGAAGAAGCGCTGTACACTTGATCCTGTAAGAAAAAGCTTGACACCTCATGGCGGGGTGTGATAGAGTAGCAATGTTGTAAAAAGCAGAGTGTCCACTCTCACCCCGGAACGCGTAAGTGAAGGGCGTCGATCAACAGCAGACAGACAGCATATGCTGTCGTTTCGCGTGTGAATTGATGTTGACGGGTGGCCTGTGCCATCCGTTTTTTTCGTCGAACAGGAAATGCCGCAGAGACGTTCCTCTTCCCGATTCCATGGATAGACAGGCACACGCATGACGGAGAGGAGAAGGTCATCTTCCTGCGAAGGAGCAGGTCTTAACGGGAGGGTAGTAACATTAGCGATTATATGATTAACGAGCAGATCCGCGACCGCGAGGTCCGTCTGATCGGAGTAAATGGTGAGCAGCTGGGCATTATGTCTGCCCGGGAAGCGCAGATGAAGGCGGACGAGGCGGGACTCGACCTTGTCAAGATTGCGCCGAAGGCGCAGCCGCCGGTCTGCAAGATTATCGATTACAGCAAGTATCGCTACGAGCAGTCCCGCAAGGAGAAAGAAGCGCGCAGAAAGCAGAAGATTGTTGAGATCAAGGAGGTCCGTATGTCTCCCAACATCGATACGAACGATCTCAACACGAAGATTGCCGCTGCGCGGAAATTCATCCAGAAGGGCAATAAGGTAAAAGTCAGCATCCGCTTCCGCGGACGTGAACTGGCGCACACGGCGGCCAGCCGCCCGATGCTCGAGGAGTTTGCGAAAGAACTCGCCGACATCGCGGTCGTGGACAAACCTCCCAAGATGGAAGGCCGCTTTATGACCATGTTCCTGGCAGAGAAAAAGTAAAGAGAGGAGATACGGATTATGCCTAAAATGAAGACCAAGAGAGCTGCTGCGAAGCGTTTTCATGCGACCGGTACCGGCAAGCTCAAGAGAATGAAAGCTTACAAGAGCCACATCCTGACCAAGAAGGATCGCAAGACGAAGAGAAACCTGAGACATGCGACGATCACGGATCCGTCCAACGCTAAGGTCATGAAGAAGATCTTACCGTACATCTGATAAAAGGGAGGGAATGACATGGCAAGAATTAAAGGCGGCTTAAACGCCAGAAAGAGACATAACCGCACACTGAAGCTCGCAAAGGGCTATTACGGTGCAAGATCAAAGCAGTACAGAATCGCCAAGCAGTCCGTGATGCGTGCTCTCGCGAGCGCATACAAGGGCCGCAAGCAGAAGAAGAGAGACTTCAGAAGACTGTGGATCGCCCGCATCGGCGCTGCAGCAAGAATCAACGGCATGAATTACAGTTCCTTCATGCATGGGCTGAAGGTCGCGAATATTGACATCAACCGCAAGGTGCTGGCCGATATCGCTGTCAACGATCCTGATGGATTCAAGACCCTTGTTGAGGCTGCTAAGAACGCATAATCGAATCAGAATGGCACAACGGACATACGGGTGATACCGTGTGTCCGTTTTTGTAACGATTCAGCATTCCCGCAGCCCCGTGTTTTACGATCTCGGCAGGATTCTGTTTCCCGGCGAAGCCGGAGCCGGTTCTGCTGACGGAATGGAGCAATTATGGATCTATTTGACTATATGCAGGAAAAGCAGCTTGAAAATGAGTCGCCTCTCGCTCTCCGCATGCGTCCGCGCACGCTTGAAGAAGTTGTCGGACAGGAGCACATCATCGGGCCGGGACGTCTGCTTTACCGCGCGATCAAAGCGGACAGGCTGAGTTCCGTGATTTTCTTCGGACCTCCGGGAACAGGCAAAACATCTCTTGCCCGTGTCATCGCCAACACGACGCACGCGGAGTTCCGGCAGCTGAACGCCACCACCTCCGGAAAAAAAGAGATGGAAGCTGTGACTGAAGAAGCCAGGCAGAAACTGGGAGGATACGGGAAACGGACCATCCTGTTTATCGATGAGATTCACCGGTTCAATAAAGCGCAGCAGGATTATCTGCTTCCCTTTGTTGAAGACGGCACCGTGATCCTGATCGGGGCGACGACGGAAAACCCGTACTTTGAAGTCAATTCCGCGCTTCTTTCCAGGTCGACGGTATTTGAACTGAAGCCGCTTTCACGTGAGAATATTGAGGAGCTTCTGATAAGGACCATGAAGGATCCCGAAAGAGGACTCGGTAGTTACAGGGCCGTACTTACGGATGAAGCCAGGGCGTTCCTGGCGGACGTCGCGGGAGGCGATGCCAGGGCGGCGCTCAATGCGGTGGAGCTGGCCGTGATGACGACGGATCGGAATCCGGACGGGACGATGACGATCGATCTGTCTGTCGCGGAGGACTGCATTCAGAAGAGGGCGGTGCGGTATGACAAGAGTGGTGACCAGCATTACGACACCATCTCCGCATTTATTAAAAGCATGCGGGGATCGGATCCGGACGCCGCCGTCTTCTACCTCGCCAAAATGCTCGAGGCCGGGGAAGACATCCGCTTCATCGCGCGGCGTATCATGATCTGCGCCTCGGAGGACGTCGGAAATGCGGATCCGCGCGCCCTCATCCTCGCCGTTTCGGCGGCGCAGGCCGTTGAGCGGATCGGTCTGCCGGAGTCGCAGCTCATCCTCGCGCAGGCGGCCATCTATGTCGCGTCCGCGCCTAAGAGCAATGCCTGTACGAATGCGGTCTTCGCCGCCCGGACCTGTGTCCGCGGGACCAAGACAACGGTTCCTCCGCACCTGCAGGACGCGCATTACCGGGGACATGAAAATCTCGGCCGCGGAATCGGCTACAAATATGCCCATGATTATCCGAACCATTACGTGGAACAGCAATATCTGCCGGACGAAATCCGCGGCTCTGTCTTTTACGAGCCGGACGGAATTGGCTATGAGGCAGAAATCATGGATTATTTAAAAAAGATAAAGGAAATCCCCCATAAAGGGAATGGCGATTCGTAAATCGTAAAGGGGTATCACCCCTATGCTGCCGGATGCACTTACGGGCCGGCGCCTGCGGGTGATACCCCTTTTGCGGCTTCAAATCTGCTATATTTAAACATTTTTTAACAGGAATGCCCCTGCCCAATAAGAGGGGATGAACTGCTTCTGTTTTTGTCCTTCCGCTGTCTTTTTGTCACAGAAGAGATGTCATGACATCGACATAGATCCCCGTCGCCTTCTCCGGCCACCTCTCGCACACCCGGTCCGCCTCTTCTTCCGTCGTGACGTTAATGGTGAGATCGATCACGGTCTCCCGCCCTTCTTTTACGCGGCAGTGGACGGCATAGGCGCCGTCTTCAGTGAGCTCCCAGTCCGCGATCATGCAGCTCTCATTGCGCAGCTCAAAGGCGTTATCATGCAGGTATTTGTCGATATCTTTCTTGATCGCATAGGAAATATCGCCGGAGAAGTATTCCAGTGTCTTTTCCCCGTCGATGGTGGCGGTGTACTGGGAGGTATTCCGGATCGTCTCGACCGTGATCAGGTTCGCGTCGATGAGGTCGTGGATCGCCTCCTGAATATGAAAATAGTCTGTATACTCCTGATCGATCATAAATTCCGTGATCTGTGTATTGGAGAGCGGAAAATTCACCTTCCGAAGCATATACAGAATAATCAGTTTGTACAGAGTAAGCCCCTCAGCCATCATATCTCTCCTTTATACCTGAACTCCATAAGGAATATCCATTCTAAAAGCATCTTAGCAGATGCGGGGGAGAGGGGCAAGATTTCCAGTTGAATTTAGCACACTACAATGCTAAAATGGAGTACTGTAAAGTATTAACTTATAAAAGCAGGAGGAGAAAGTTATTATGAGTGTGAAAAAGATGATGGCAGTTATCCTGTCAATGGTCTTTGCAGTATCTGTTGTGGCGTGCGGTTCTTCTTCCGGTACGGAAGCAGCCAAGGAGGCGGATGCCTCTGCTGCTGCAGGCAGTGCTGTGGAAACGATCAAGGAGAACGGGAAGGTCATCATGATGACGAATGCGGAGTTTGAGCCCTTCGAGTTCAAAGACGGGGATGCATTTGCCGGAATCGATATTGAAATTTCACAGAAGATCGCGGATGAACTCGGCGTGGAGCTTGAGATTTCCGATATCGCTTTCGATTCCCTGATCCCGAGCCTCAACGCCGGCAAGGCGGACTTCATCGCCGCCGGCATGACCGCTACGGAGGACCGCAGAAAGAACGTGGACTTCTCGAACAGCTATTTCAATGCGTCGCAGTCGATCATTGTACTTAAGGACAGCGCGATCGCCGGAAGAGCGGACCTCAATGACAAGGTCGTCGGCGTACAGCAGGGGACAACAGGAGACGTGTACTGCACGAACGAGGACGGCTCCAGTGATGTCAAGGTGAAGGAAGTCAGAAGATACCCCAAGGGCATGGACGCGGTCTCCGACCTGATTGCCGG
>JAFRMI010000026.1 GCA_017430765.1 Lachnospiraceae bacterium
ACGCGAACGGCATCGTGAACGTCTCGGCGAAGGATCTGGGAACCGGCAAGGAACAGCATATCACGATTACGGCGAGCTCCAATATGTCCGATGCGGATATCGACAGAGCCGTCAAGGAAGCGCAGCAGTATGAAGCTGAGGACAGACGCCGCAAGGAAGCGGTTGACGCCAAAAACGAGGCGGACAATATGGTCTTCCAGGTTGAGGAAGCCCTTAAGAGTACAGGCGACAAGCTGGATCCGTCCGATAAGGCTTCTGTGGAGTCCGACCTGCAGGCTCTGAAGGACGTCTTGGCGAGACACCAGGATGCCTCCGCACCGCTCAGTGAGGCGGATGTCAGCGAGATCAAGGGAGCGAAGGACAAACTCCTCGAGAGCGCGCAGAAACTGTTCGCCAAGATGTATGAGCAGACCCAGCAGGGCGGCCCGCAGGCAGGACCGCAGGGCGGTCCGAATATGGGCGGTGCCTACGGAGCCGGCAGCGGCCCGGACGATGATGTCGTCGACGCGGACTACAAAGAGGTCTGATGAAGGGAAGCGTCTTTCACCGTAGCGCGCGGCGCGAAGGGCGCCCGCACGGGGTTGGAGACGCGGAACGATTATGGTATGATAAGCAGAAGGCAGCTCCTCCGGGTTTGACGGAGGGGCTGTCCGTATGCGTATAGAGAGCAGGAAGAGAGGAAACCGTTTATGGCGGATAAGAGAGATTACTATGAGGTACTCGGAGTCAGTAAGAATGCAACCGACGACGAGCTGAAGAAAGCCTACAGGAAACTGGCCAAAAAGTATCATCCGGACGCGAACCCGGGTGATGAGGCTGCGGCGGAAAAGTTTAAGGAAGCTTCCGAGGCGTACACGGTTCTCAGCGATCCGCAGAAAAGACAGCAGTATGACCAGTTCGGCCACGCGGCGTTCGAGCAGGGAGGAGGCCCCGGCGGCTTCGGCTTTGACTTTAATGCGGAGAGCATGGGCGATATCTTCGGTGATCTTTTCGGTGATCTCTTCGGCGGCGGACGCAGAACGAGGGGTGCGCAGAACGGACCCATGCGGGGAGCGAATGTACGCACATCCGTGAATATCAGCTTCGAGGAGGCGGTTTTCGGCTGCACGAAGGAGATAGAGCTGAATCTCCGGGAAGAGTGCAAGAGCTGCGGCGGGACCGGCGCGAAAGCGGGGACGTCGCCGGAGACGTGCAGCAAGTGCCGCGGAACCGGCCGCGTAGTGATGACGCAGCAGTCCATCTTCGGCATGATGCAGACGGAGACGGCCTGTCCGGACTGCCGCGGGACCGGCAAGATTATCAAGGAAAAGTGCCGCGACTGCCGCGGGACGGGGTATATTACCAAAAAGACCCGTCTGTCCGTCGACATTCCTGCCGGTATCGACAGCGGCATGTCCGTGAGGATCCGGGACAAGGGAGAACCGGGCGTGAACGGCGGGCCGAGGGGCGATCTTCTCGTGGAGGTCCGTGTCGCAAGGCATCCGGAATTCCAAAGAGATGATATCAATCTTTACTCGACGGTCCAGATTCCGTTTACGAAAGCGGCGCTGGGCGGCAAGGTCCGGATCCGGACCATCGACGGAGAAGTGGAGTACGAGGTCAAACCGGGAACCCAGACGGATACCAGAATCCGCCTGCGGGGAAAAGGGGTGCCGTCCGTACACAACAGGGAGCGCAGGGGCGACCACTATGTGACGCTTGTCGTCGCGGTGCCCACCAGGCTCAGCCACAAACAGAAGAAGGCACTGCAGGCCTATGCGGAAGCCTGCGGTGAGAAATAATACCGGCGGAGACAGCGATGGAGTGGAAAAAGTTTACGATCCTTACTTTGGCAGAGGCGGAAGATCTTGTCGCAGGGATGCTCACTGAGATGGGATATACAGGCTTTGAGATCGAGGATGAGCGCCCCTGTTCCCCGGAAGAGAGCGGCGGCCTCTTCGGTGATGTGGTTCCGGAGTTCCGGGAGGACAATCATGAGGCAAGGATTTCTTTCTATACAGATGCGGACGCGGTGAGCGGCGATGTGATCAAATCCGTCAGCGAGGGTCTGGCGGCTCTTCGCGCGTATGCGGATGTCGGAGATGGACGCATCGAGGAGACGACGACGAAGGAAGAGGACTGGATTAATAAATGGAAGGAGCATTTTCACGCGTTCCGCGTCGATGATGTCGCCATCACACCCACCTGGGAGGCGGAGGAAAACTCTTTCCCGGATGCCGCCATGGTTCTGCGCATTGATCCCGGCACCGCGTTCGGTACCGGCGCGCATGAATCCACACGACTTGCGATCCGGGCCCTCCGGAAGTATACAAAAAAAGGGGATATGGTTCTTGATATCGGGACGGGGAGCGGGATTCTCGGCATTGTCGCGTTAAAGAGCGGGGCATCCCACGTCTTCGGGACGGATCTCGACCCGAATACGCTGCCCGCGATCGAGGACAATCTCCGGCAGAATGGGATCTCAGATGCAGATTTTGAGAGGGTCCTGGGAAATATTGCGGATGACAGCTCCGTTTCGGACAAGGCCGGGTATGCGGCGTATGACATTGTCGCGGCAAACATCATCGCGGAGATTCTGCGGGAGATCACACCGGCGGTGCCGAGACATATTAAACCCGGCGGCTTATATATCACCTCCGGGATTCTGACAGAGAAAGAACAGATTGTGATTGAGGCAGCTGAAAAAGCCGGCTTTAAGGTTAAAGAGATCGACCGCATGGGCGAGTGGTCGGGGATTGTTTTTTCGTATCGTCCGAACTGACACAGACTGCCTGTGAAAAGGAAACGAACGGAATCCGCCTGAAAGGACAGATACTCTTAGAAAAGGTCTTCGGGAGGATTCACATGGAAGCGCTGCCGCCTGCACAGGTGTTCCGGCAGGATCTGATCAGTTGTAGCGCACCTCCATAAGCGTGAGTCCCTGCGCCGGCGCGGTGGGACCGGCCATCCGGCGCGACCGCGCCTCAAGGAGAACGTCAAGGGATTCCGGGTCTCTTTTGCCCTCTCCGACCTCTATGAGCGTACCGACCATAATACGGATCATGTACTGAAGAAACCCGTCTCCGACGAACCCGATCTGAATTTCGTCCGGGGTTTCATCGATACGGATCGTATGAATGGTTCTCACGGTAGATTTATTCATGCGCGAGTTTCCGCAGAAACTCCGGAAGTCGTGCGTTCCGATCAGCTGCAGCGTGGCGAGTTTCATCGCGTGCGTGTCGAGCTCGCCCCCTCTGTATTCATAGAGATATTTCCGCTCAAATACATGGGCGGCTTTATTTTTTCCGATTCGGTAAAGATAATACTTTGTGGAGGCGTTGTAGCGGCTGTGAAAGCGCGGCGCGGCTAAATCCACGGACAGGACGCCGATATCATCCGGGAGATAGCTGTTCAGATAATCGCGGATCTCCGCGGGACGGAGGTCCGTCTCGGCCCGGAACTGAGCGACCTGTCCGCGGGCGTGTACACCGGCGTCTGTTCTTCCCGCCCCGTGTACATCCACGGGCGAACCTGTCATTCTTGAAAGGACCGTTTCCAGTTTGTTCTGAATGGTATTATCGGTGTCCCCCTGCTTCTGCCAGCCGTTGTAGCGGCTGCCGTCATACTGGACAAGCATTCTGTAATTCTGCATAAGCACCTCTTGCAGGCAGATTTCCTTTTGGACCGTCTGTCCGGATCATTCACTGATCCGGATTCGGTCTGCCTTATCTGTGTAAGAACAGGCTGCAGGCATTCGGCAAGGTATCATGTCAGCTGACGCTGACCCGCATCCCGCGCCAGGTCCCGCGAACGAGACTTGAATCATCTGCCGTCCTTTAAAATCGACTATACCATACTTTACTCATTGTGTGCTATAATTTAACAACTATGGCTAATGAAATCTATTTTGATAATTCAGCGACGACGAAACCGTCGCAGGCGGTCGTCGACATCGTCGTCCGGACAATGACGGAGGATTATGGCAACCCTTCCTCCATGCACACGAAGGGCGTGGAGGCGGAAGCGTATGTCCGCGAATCCGCAAAAATCATTGCCGGGATTCTCAAGGTCTCCGAGAAGGAGATCTGCTTTACGTCGGGCGGAACAGAAGCCAACAACCATGCGGTCTTTGGTACGGCTTACGCGAATCAAAGAAGAGGAAAACGGATCGTGACGACACCTCTTGAGCACGCGGCGGTTTCGGAACCGATGCGGATTTTGAAAAAGAACGGTTTCGATGTGCAGATCGTGCCGGTCAACGCATATGGGATGCCGGATCTTTCCGCTCTCCGGGAACTCATCAATGAGGATACTATTCTGGTCTCCGCGATGTATGTAAACAACGAGATCGGAGCGTGCCTCCCGGTTGCGGACATGGCGAAGATTGTGCATGAGAACGCTCCCTATGCGCTGTTTCACGTCGATGCCGTACAGGCCTTCGGGAAATACCGCATCTATCCCCGCCAGGCCGGCATCGACCTTCTGTCCGTGAGCGGTCATAAATTTCACGGGCCGAAAGGAGTCGGTTTCTTATATATCCGCGGAGACGCTCACATTGTCCCATATATCTACGGGGGAGGACAGCAGGGGGGGATGCGCTCCGGTACGGATAACGTCCCCGGAATCGCGGGGATCGGCGTCGCGGCCAGGGAGGCCTACGAGAACTTCGATGAGAAGATCGCCTATATCCGCACTCTGCGGGAACGCCTCCTTGACGGAATTGCCTCAATCGACGGGGCAGTCATTCACGGACTTCCCGGAGAGGAAGGGGCTCCGCACATCGTAAACGCGGCATTTACCGGCGTGCGAAGCGAGGTGCTGCTCCATGCCCTGGAAGAGAGGGGAATTTACATTTCCGCCGGCTCCGCCTGCTCCTCCCACAAAAAAACGGCGTCTCCGACCCTTTTGGCGATCGGGTGCGGAAAGAAGGAGGCGGAGTCATCCGTGCGCTTCAGTCTGTGTGAGACGAACCGAGTGGAGGAGGTTGACGAGGCCGTCCGTGTCCTTCGGGAAATGGTGCCGCTCCTTGCCCGTTACCGCGCGAGGTAACTTCTTTTTGCGGACAGGGGAATCACCGGAGATCCTGCCGCAGGGGACCGGTGACAGAGGATCATTTTAAAAAGAAAGGCCGCTTGCGGACTATGTTTCATGTGAATTTGTATCATACATGAAGGAGAACGGAATGTTTCATACATATCTGATTAAATATGGGGAGATCGGGCTGAAGGGGAAAAACCGTCACGTCTTCGAGGATGCCCTCGCGAAGCAGGTCGGGCTGGCCCTTGCGAAGGTGGACGGAGAGTTTTCCGTCCGCAAAGAGAGAGGCAGGATCTATGTGAACTGCGGCGGGAACTGGAATGCCCCCGAGACGGAGGAAGCCCTCGGGCGTGTGTTCGGTATTGTGGGAATCTGCCCGGTTCATATCTACGAGGCATCAGACTACACCGCACTGGAAAAGAATATGCTGGAGTATGTCGGCGAGGAGCACGCCGGCTCCACCCGGTCCTTTAAAGTGAAGGTACGCAGGGTCGATAAGACGTTCCCTCTGACATCGATGGAAACAGCGGCGGATTTGGGAGAGGCGATTCTGGCCCATTTTCCTTCCATGACCGTGGACGTGCACGATCCGGAGATTCTCTTTGATATCGAGATCCGGGATCTGGTCTATATTTATTCGAAGGTGATCCCGGGACCCGGCGGAATGCCGGTCGGAACCAACGGCAGCGCGATGCTCTGCCTTTCCGGCGGAATTGACAGCCCGGTTGCGGGGTGGATGACGGCGAAGAGAGGCGTTTCGATCGATGCGGTTTATTTCCACGCTCCGCCCTACACGTCAGAGAGGGCAAAGCAGAAAGTGGTGGATCTCGCGCACACGATCGCGCAGTACGCGGGGCCAATCCGTCTGCATGTGGTGAATTTTACGGATATCCAGCTCGCGATCTATGACACGTGCCCCCACGAGGAACTGACGATCATCATGCGGCGGTATATGATGCGGATCGCGGAACATTTTGCAAAAGAGCACGGCAATCTGGGGATTATAACCGGCGAGAGTATCGGCCAGGTGGCGAGCCAGACGATGCAGTCCCTCATCACGACCAACGCGGCCGTCAAAGATCTGCCGGTGCTCCGGCCGCTTGTCGCGATGGATAAGAGTGAGATTGTCCTCATCGCCAAGAAGATCGGGACGTACGAGACGTCGATTCTTCCTTATGAGGACTGCTGCACCATCTTCGTCGCAAAGCACCCGGTCACAAAGCCTCTGCTTTCCGTGATCGAAAAAAATGAGGCGAAGCTGCGCGGCAAGATCGAGGATATGGTGAAAACGGCGGTTGAATCGGCGGAACTCATCACGGTCAGGCCGTGACGCAGCAAAAAAGCCCCTCTACGGGGGCTTTTATGTTTCTTCTACTGTATAGGGAGCAAGATCCTCTGCGATTGCCCCGGCCTGCTCGTCGTCGGCGTGGATATTGAGATCGATCGGTTTGGAGAGATCGAGTGAAAAGATGCCCATGATGGACTTGGCATCAACCACATATCTGCCGGAGACGAGGTCAAAGTCTATGTCAAAACGGTTGATTTCGTTGACGAAAGACTTTACTTTATCAATCGAATTGAGTGAAACCCGAATTGTCTTCAAGATGCAACCTCCTGCGGGTAATACGAACAATATCGTTAGTTACGAGCCCATATTAGTCTTTCGATGCGGGAGCGTCAAGAGAAAAATTGTGAACCGCACCGGTATTAGGAAAGAGTCGATTATGGAAAACATGAGAACAGCTGCATTTCACAACCTGGGCTGCCGTGTGAATGCCTATGAGACGGAGGCGATGACCGAGCAGCTTAAGAACAGTGGGTACCGCATCGTCCCGTTTGAAGAGAAGGCGGATGTCTATATCGTCAATACCTGTACGGTGACGGCGATCGCGGATCGGAAATCCCGGCAGATGCTGCACCGTGCGAAGGAACAGAACCCGGGAGCCGTAATCGTCGCCGCCGGATGCTACGCACAGGACGGGAAGGAATCCCTGCTGCTTGATGACAGCGTCGATCTGCTTGTCGGGAACAGCATGAAATCCCAGCTCTCCGTGATTCTGGACAGGTGGTTTTCAGGGGAGCGGCAGAAGGTTTACAACGAACCGATCGCGGATGTGCGCACGTACGATGAGCTTCCGATCTCGGAGACAGAGGGGAGAAGCCGCGCATTTTTGAAAATACAGGACGGGTGCAACCAGTTCTGCTCCTACTGCAGGATCCCGTATGTGCGGGGCAGGATCAGAAGCCGGAACCCGGAAGAAGTGCTTTTGGAGGCAAAGCGTCTGGCAGCAGCCGGTTTCTCGGAGCTTATTCTGACGGGCATACATCTGAGCTCTTACGGCAGGGATTTTGACGGGGATTATATGGCCAGGACCGGTGCTCCGGGGACGGAGAAAACGAATGTTCACCTGCTGGCCGTGCTCAGGGAAATTGCGGCTGTCCCGGAGGTGGTGCGGATCCGGATGGGATCGCTCGAACCGGCGGTGATGACGGAGGAGTTCGTCCGGTCCATCTCACAGATACCGGAGATCTGTCCGCAGTTCCATCTATCGCTTCAAAGCGGATGCGACCGCGTGCTGGCGAGAATGAACCGCCGGTATACGACCGGGGAATATGAAGAGATCTGCGAAAGACTGCGCAGATACTTTCCGGATCCGGCGATCACAACGGACGTCATCGTCGGATTTCCCGGCGAGACGGAAGGGGAGTTTCTGGAGACACTGGCCTTTGTCCGCCGCATCGAATTCGCAAAGATTCACATCTTTAAATACTCAATCCGCGAAGGGACAAAAGCGGCGGGAATGCCCGGACAGGTCGAAGAGGCGGTGAAGAAACGCCGCAGCGCAATTCTCTCAGATGCGGAATTCGCCATGCGTATGGAGTATGCCATGCGCCGGGTCGGCACGGATGCGGAGGCTCTGTTCGAGGAGAAGCATGCGTCGGGAGCGGGGTGGATCGGGCACACGCGGGAGATGCTGGAGGCGGTTTATGAGTCGGAAGAGGATATGGAGGGAAGAATCCGGACCTTCCGTGTGACGAAGGTCCTTCCGGACGGCATGCTTGTTCTCGGCAGTTAACAGAGGTGATACCTGCTTTGTATGGAAAGAGAAAGTGCAGGCAGAGACGGTAATCTGCAGGGCGGGTGCAATGAACCCGCTGCAGACCCGCAGGCGGATTGCGAATGACAGCTTTACTCAAAGTTCGAAATGGGGTAAAATATAACAGTTACACGAACCTGTCAGCGGTTCTGTATTTGTGTACCGCTTTTCTGCGCTTGGCGGTCACAGCAGTATCATGATTTATGAGGTGGGTACTATGTCGGAAAAGAAAGGAAGCACGCAGTTTTTCAGCGTCAGGAAGGAGCCTGAGATCCGTGTAAAAGACGTGATCCGCACCGTCTATGAGGCGATGGAGGAGAAGGGCTATAATCCGGTCAATCAGATAGTAGGATATATTATGTCCGGTGATCCGACCTATATCACCAATTATAAGGGTGCGCGCAGCATGATCATGAAGGTGGAGCGCGATGAGCTCGTGGAGGAGCTGCTCGCCGAATATATCCACACCAAAGCCTGGGAAGACTGATCGCATGCGTGTGCTCGGACTGGACTTTGGCTCAAAGACGATCGGTGTTGCCGTGAGCGATCCGACAGGGACGATCGCCACGGATCTTGAAATCATCCGCAGGGACCGGGAAACCCATCTTCGCAGAAGTCTGCGCAGAATTTCGGAGATTGCGGAAGAATATGAAGCGGCAGCCGTGGTGCTCGGGTACCCTCTCAATATGGATGGTACCGGAGGCGACAGGGCTTTAAAAACGATTGCATTTAAGGAAGAACTGGAAGGCAGACTGGGAATACCGGTTCTCCTTCACGATGAGAGACTGACAACGGTTGATGCGGAAGAAGCGATGGCACTTTCCGGCATTCGAAGAGAGGAGTTCGGAAAACACGTGGACAAGGTTGCTGCCGCAATCATCCTGGAGGATTGGCTGCATCAGTATGGAAAAGATTATTTTCACGGATGAAAATGGTATACAGGAAGAACTGTACGTTGAAGAGCAGGTGCGTCTGAACGGAACGGACTATCTCCTTGTCACGGACTCGGAGGAGGACGGCGCAAATGCCTTCATCTTTAAAGATATTTCCCCGGAGAGCTCGGAGGAGGCCGCTTATGTTCCCCTTGAGGAGGGAGATGAGCTTACCGCCGTCCTGAAGGTTTTTGAGGAAATGCTGGATGATACCGAGATCCTCCTGTGACGGAGACAGGACGGATCCCGCAGCTATAGATTAAGGAGGAAACTTTGGATACGGAACAAATGAATATGGGAACGCTGAAGATCATTCCCCTCGGAGGACTCGAGCAGATCGGAATGAATATGACGGCGTTTGAATACGGAGACAGCATCGTTGTCGTCGATTGTGGCCTTGCGTTTCCGGAGGATGATATGCCGGGGATCGATTTTGTGATTCCCGATGTCTCGTACCTTCTGGAGAATGCGGAGAAGGTGAAGGGGTTTGTGATCACCCACGGCCACGAGGACCATATCGGTGCGATTCCCTATGTGTTTAAGAGGCTGAATGTGCCGATTTATACGACTAAGCTGACCATGACGCTCATCGAGAAGAAGCTGGAGGAGCATGATCTGATGCAGACCGTAAGGCGCAAGGTCGTGAAATTCGGACAGTCGATCAACCTCGGGGAATTCAGGATTGAGTTTATTAAAACAAATCACAGTATACAGGACGCAGCGGCCATAGCGCTCTATTCGCCGGCGGGTATAGTGGTGCATACCGGCGACTTCAAGGTGGATTATACGCCTGTATTCGGGGATGCCATCGACCTGATGCGTTTTGCTGAAATCGGGAAGAAAGGCGTGCTTGCACTTCTGTGTGACAGCACCAATGCCGAAAGACCCGGATTTACGATGTCCGAGAAGACGGTCGGGCAGACGTTTGACAGGATTTTTGCGGAACATCAGATGCAGAGGCTCGTGATTGCCACATTTGCCTCGAATGTAGACCGCGTGCAGCAGATCATCAATTCCGCGGCAAAATACGGCAGAAAAGTATGTCTGGAAGGGCGTTCCATGGTAAATGTCATCGGGACGGCCGTGGAACTCGGCTATATCGATGATCCGGAAGGTACGCTGGTTTCCCTCAATGAGATCCGCGATTATGCACCGGAGAAAGTAGTGCTCGTCACAACCGGAAGCCAGGGAGAGTCCATGGCGGCTCTCTCGAGAATGGCCGCAAATATTCACAAGAAGATCAAGCTCATGCCGGGCGATGTCGTCGTGTTTTCATCGCACCCGATTCCCGGTAACGAGAAGGCTGTCTCCAACGTGATTAACGAACTGGCGGAGATCGGCGCGGAGGTTCTTTTCCAGGATACGCATGTCTCCGGACACGCCTGCCAGGAAGAGATTAAACTGCTGTATGCGCTTCTTAAACCGAAATACGCGATCCCGGTTCACGGGGAGAGACGGCATCTCCTGGCGCAGGCACAGATTGCAGAAAGTCTCGGCATCTCAAAGGACCGCATCCTGGTGCTTCATACCGGCGACATACTGGAACTATCGGAGGAGAAGGATGCGGAGATCGTCGGAAAGGCACAGGCGGGAGGCATCCTCGTCGACGGGCTCGGTGTGGGAGACGTCGGAAATATCGTGATCCGCGACAGGCAGAAACTGTCTGAGGACGGGATCATTATTGTCGTAATGACACTGGAGAAGGGAAGCGGGAAGCTTCTGGCAGGACCGGATCTGGTATCCAGAGGATTTGTGTATGTAAGAGAGTCGGAGGATCTGATGGATGAAGCCCTCCGGACAGTAGAAGAAGCGGCCTGCAGATGCCTTGAGAAAGGGACTTCCGACTGGTCTTATATAAAATCGGTGATCAAGGACGAACTTAGTGACTTTGTCTGGAATAAGACGCAGAGAAAACCTATGATTTTGCCGATCATCATGGAAGCAGCACTTTAATCTCTGCCGCAGGACACAAGGTACGGCACCGGAGAATAAAAGCTGCCGGCAGGCTGAAAATGCGCGGGAGGGGAGACGCTTCGCATCCTGTGCGGCATTACAGAAATGCCGGAAAACTATTGACAGAGGCAGATTGCATATGGATTATGAGATAGAACAGAAAACCAATGAACTGATTGAAGCGATCAGGAACAGCAGCCTCTATAACCGTTACCATGCATCGCTCGCGGAGCTTGAGAAACATCCAGGTCTCTTTGAGCGGCTGATGGATCTGCGCGCGCAGACGATGGATCTCTATGAGCACGCGATGGAGGAAGAACTGATCGAGGGATCGGAACGGCTCGCGGAGCAGTACGAGGAGCTGCAGAAGCTTCCGGAAGTGAATGAATTTCTTGAGTGCGAGGAGGAGCTGGCGAAGGTACTTAAAATCGTGAGCGGCGATGTGCTTGCAGCGATGGAGATGCGGATGCCGGACTTCGAACCGCTTAAACAATTCGGCTGAGAGGACGCCTTCAGCGGCCGCAGTTCATGAGCGCGGAGCGAAGTGTAATGTGAATGCCCGCTTTACCATACGCCTTAAGCCTTTCCGCTTAAAATCGCCGGGAAACAGGCGGGAATGCGGAGAACGCTCCCCCGCCGGTTGATTCGTTTAAAGGAGGTGCCGCTTTGGGAGACGGAAAAAGGAAGAGATCGCTTGAGAGGGCAATGACGGCCGCGGGTCTTCTGCTGCGGCTCGTATTTGCCGTATTTGCCGTGATGATCATTGTGACGCTCGGGAACGCTTCCTACCGGTTCGGGTATCTGGTTTTCCGGGAGGCACCTATGGAAGAAGAACCCGGACGGGATATCACCGTGATCATACCGGAAAATGCGTCCGTCAGGGAAACGGCAAGAATTCTCTCCGTGAACGGTCTGATCCGTGACGAGAGGGTGTTCCTCCTTCAGGAGAGGCTTTCCAATTACCACGGGAAACTCCTTTCCGGCAGATTTACGCTGAATACGTCCATGACGCCCACGGAGATATTGGCCTATCTGGCAGGGGAACCTGTCAAAGAGGATGACAGCTGATGACGGATGAGAGAATCAGTACATTTCTGGAACTATATGATCCGCCGCTTTCACCGTATCTGGCTCTGCTGGAGCGGGAAGCGGAGGAGAACGGCGTGCCGGTCATCCGGAAGCTGACGAGAAGACTTGCCGCATTTTTCTGCGAGATGAAAAGACCCGCGCGCATCCTGGAGATCGGGACAGCGACCGGGTTTTCTTCTATCTTTTTTTGCGAGCATTCCGAGGCGTCCGTCACGACGATCGAAAACTACCCGCCCAGGATTGAAGCGGCAAAGCGCCATATCAAAGAGGCGGGGTACGAGAGCCGGATCCGCCTGCTGGAGGGCGATGCGGAGGAGATTCTTCCGTCACTTTCCGGCACGTATGATATGGTTTTTCTGGATGCGGCGCAGGGGCAGTATCTTGCGTTTCTGCCGGACCTCATCCGGCTTATGGGGAGCGGAAGCGTACTGCTTGTGGACGACGTCTTAAGAGGCGGCGAAGTTGTGGAGACGCATTATGCGGTGACGAGGAGAAAACGTACCATTCACAAGAGGCTGCGCGGTTTTTTGCGCGCTCTTATGGATGACAGGCGGATGACCGCCGTGATCCTTCCCGTTGAGGACGGGGTCGCGGCAGCGGTGAAGCGGGAGGACGGGCATAAAGAGAGCTGCTTCCCGGAGAGTATGGAGCTGCTCAGAGAAGCAGCAGTGAGGCGGGAAGATGAGACATCCTGAGTTATTGCTTCCGGCGGGATCCCTTCCGGTGCTGAAGATCGCGGTTCTGTATGGTGCAGATGCGGTGTATATCGGCGGAGAGGCATTCGGTCTGCGGGCGAAAGCAAAGAATTTTACATTGGAAGAGATGCGTGAGGGGATTGCGTTTGCACATCTTCACGGGGCGAAGGTTTATGTGACAGCAAATATATTCGCGCATAACCGGGACCTTCCGGATGCGGAGGATTACTTCCTGTCTTTAAAAGAGATCGGACCCGATGCGGTTCTCGTATCGGATCCCGGTATGTTTGACATCGCGTCCCGTATATGCCCGGAGATTGACATCCATGTGAGCACGCAGGCGAATACGACAAATTACGGCTCCTGTCTTTTCTGGCACCGTATGGGGGCAAAGCGGATTGTCACGGCGAGAGAACTGTCCGTCCGCGAGATCCGGGAGATCCGCGGATGTATTCCCGATACGCTGGAGATCGAATCCTTTGTCCACGGCGCGATGTGCATATCGTATTCGGGACGGTGCCTTCTGAGCAGCTACTTTACCGGAAGGGACGCCAACAGGGGACTGTGCACGCACCCATGCCGCTGGCAGTACGCGGTCGTTGAGGAGACCCGGCCGGGAGAATATCTTCCGGTAGAGGAGAATGAGAGGGGGACCTATATCTTCAACTCAAGAGACCTGTGCATGATCGACCATCTGCCGGATCTCTATGAGGCGGGAATCGACAGTTTTAAAATTGAGGGCAGAATGAAGACGGCCCTCTACGTGGCCAACTGTGCTCGCGCATACAGAGCCGCGATGAGGGACTTTGAAGAGAATCCCGCCCTCTATGCATCCAGACTCGATGACTACAGGGAGATGGTCTCCGAAGGGACATACCGGCGTTTCACGACAGGATTTTTCTACGGGAAACCGGGAGAGGAGTCCCTGATCTACGACAGTAATACATATGTCAGGAATTACACGTTCCTCGGAATTGTCTCCGGGGTTCTTCCCGATGGCAGCGTGTCCATGACCCAGAAGAATAAGTTTTCCGTCGGGGAAGAGATCGAGGTGATGAAGCCGGACGGCCGGGTGCTGACGGCGGAAGTTCTCCGAATCTGCAATGCGGAGGGCGTACCGGTGCCGTCTGCGCCGCATCCGCAGGAGCGTCTTGCGGTCAGACTGAGCGAAGATGCCGGGGAATATGATATTCTGCGAAGGAGAGAGGATTCCCTTTAAGAGAACCCTTCATCTGCAGTCTTTAAAGAAGAAACCACCGCATCTTCCCCGTTCCGCAAAGCGGCACTTCGCTTAAAACTCCCCCGGGTCGTCTCTTCGGCGTACCCGGCCTGTATGAGCAAAGTGAGCGCAGAGAGAATCCGCGGGATGGGGAGGGAGGAACGGTCCATGAGAGTGTCCGCTGTGACCGACTCGTCACAGGGAAGCAGTGCGAGGACCTTCCTGCCGTCGTCAGTGAGATGGACATCGGACAGGGCTGTCTGAAGTGCCTTCCTCCTTCCGGAGGTCTTTTTTCCTGTGCGCCGGCTTTGACACCGGGTTTCTTCCAGTAGATGCAGTTCTTTTAGAATGGCTTCCGGCGCATATGCGATGCCTGCGCCGTCCGCGATCAGACTGTTGCATCCATCCGACAGATGATCCCCGACTCTCCCCGGAACCGCATAAACCGGTTTTCCCTGCGACAGGGCAAAATCAACCGTGATCAGAGATCCGGAGCGCGCTTTTGCCTCCACGACGAGAACAATGTCCGCCAGAGCAGAGATAATACGGTTCCTGGACGGAAAATGATAGGACAGTGGCGGCGTTCCCGGCGGCAGTTCCGACAGGATGCCCCCATTTTGGAGAAGCCTTCGGTATATGGAACCGTTGGAACGGGGATAGCAGATATCCACGCCGCTGCCGAGGACAGCAAAGGTGTCACCGCCGGCATCCAGCGCCCCTTCCTGCGCGTATCCGTCGATTCCGACGGCCATACCGCTGATGATCTGCACACCTTCTTTAGACAGGATCCTGGCGAAACTGTAGGCGGCTTCCCTGCCGTAAGGGCTGCAGAGTCTCGCACCGATTATGGCACAGGCGGGGCGTCCGTCAGATGGCAGCTTTCCGGTGTAATAGAGTGTGTCCGGCATATTGGAGAGGGACTTCATTCTGCCGGGGTACGCGGGGCTGTCTTTTTTGATCTCATGTATATCCAATTCTAACTGATCTGTATTCATATCTATGATTCGTCCTTTCGGAAAGCGTATCGTCTTCTGTTATGTGCTGCGGCGGGGATGAGGACATCCACCGGCTCTATGAACGCCAGTACGATTCATCGATGGTTTTATACATCAAAGCCTCCCCGATGTGAGCCTCGCGGATCAGGTCGGATCCTTCCAGATCGGCAATGGTCCGTGCGGTCTTCAGCAGTTTATGATATCCGCGGGCGCTCAGCGTGTGAATTGTATATGCGTTCCGGATTGTGCGGGCCGCTGCGTCGTCCATCCGGCAGTACCGGCTGATCATGCCGGCAGGTATTTCAGAATTAAAATGTATATTCTCCCCACGAAAGCGCCGGAGCTGGATCTCCCGGGCGCTTTCAGCCTGATTCCGGAGATCTTCAGACGTTATTTCCGAAGAAGATGGGGAGGTCAGATCTTCATAGGACACTGGCGGGCACTGGACGCACAGATCGATCCGGTCCAGAAGCGGCCGGGAGATGCGGCCGATATAATTGGAAACGTCTCTCGGAGAACAGGTACAGAGATTCCTGTCCGGGAAATAGCCGCATTTGCAGGGATTCATTGCCGCCAGAAGCAGAAAATTCGCCGGAAAGCGATACGTGCCGGAGGTTCTTGATATGACGATCTCCCTGTCCTCAAGCGGCTGGCGCAGCACTTCGAGAGCTGCGGGACTGAATTCAGGCATTTCGTCCAGGAACAGCACGCCGCGGTGCGCCAAAGTCACCTCCCCCGGTGTCGGGATCTTGCCGCCTCCGGCCAGGGCCTGAGGAGAAATGGTGTGATGCGGGTTTCGGAAGGGCCGCACGAGGGCATAGGGGGTATCTTCCGTCAGAAAACCGGCGATACTGTAGATGGCCGATACCTCCATGCTCTCTTTTGGTGTAAGGAGCGGGAGAATACTGGGGAGACGCCTTGCGATCATTGTTTTTCCGGATCCGGGAGAACCGATGAGAAGCAGGTTGTGAAATCCGGCGGCGGCGATCAGGGAGGCCCGTTTGGCGAGGTACTGTCCGTGAATGTCCATGAAATCTTCGTCGTAGTGATTGAGGGAGATTCCCTGAATGCCGCGGGAAAGAGGGACGGACGGCAGCCCGAAGCGAAGGGTCTCCATGAGATCCTGTAATGTGGAGGCGCCGAGTATCGGAAGATTCTCCACGGCAGAGGCTTCTTTCAGATTGGCGGAAGGAACGATCAGGGCGGAGCACCGGATTTCTCTGGCCATGAGGGCCGTCGGCAGGATTCCTGATACGGGCAGGATGTCTCCGCTCAGAGAAAGCTCCCCGACAGCCATGATGCGGTCCGTTTCGCAGCGCGCGATGTGCCCTGCTGCGGACAGAAGGGCGAGCGCGATCGGAAGGTCGAAGCGGGAACCACTTTTCGGGATATCCGCGGGAGACAGATTGATGGTGATCCGCCTCCCGGGAAGGAAGACGCCTGTATTGCGAAAAGCGCTGCGCACGCGCTCCTGCGCTTCCCTGACCTGGGCGGAGAGAAAACCGACCATATTAAATTGAGGGAGTCCTTCCGCGATATCTGCTTCCACCGTGATCGGGTGGACCTGAAGGCCGAGCATGGCGGCTGACAGGATTCTGCTGAACATGTAAAATGCCTCCGTCAAGTCAATTATCTGTGAGAGCATCATAGCAGACGAACCGGCTTTGTCAACTAATTATCAGAAAACTTATAAGATATTGCTAAAAGTTTGTAAGATATTTTTATTTTCAGAGAAAAAATAAAAAAATATGGAACAACTATCCCGCAAAGCCAAACAGCAGGGAGGAAGAACGAAGCAGAGACCGAAGGGCTTCAGCAAGGGATCATGTCAGCTGACGCTGATCTGAATTTCGCGCCGGGTCTCGCGACAGAGACTTGAATTATGACTTGCAAGAAGATTTTTTTTCATGTATAGTGTGTAATTGTTTATTTTACCGATTCTTAGAAGGATACCGGAGGAAGTTTTGGCAAAAAATCTGGTCATTGTCGAGTCACCCGCAAAGGTGAAGACAATAAAAAAATTTCTGGGAAAGAATTATGCCGTTGAGGCATCGATGGGCCACGTTCGGGATCTCCCTAAAAGCCAGATGGGAATCGATGTGGATCATGACTTTGAACCGAAGTACATAACGATCCGGGGCAAGGGGGACCTGCTGGCAAAGCTTCGCAAAGAGGCAAAAAGTGCAGACCACATCTATCTCGCAACGGACCCTGACCGTGAGGGGGAAGCCATCTCCTGGCACCTGATCCGCGCACTCAACCTTGAAGAGAGGAACGTTCAGCGGATTACTTTCAATGAGATCACGAAAAATGCCGTGAAGGAATCTCTGAAAACACCGCGCGGGATTGATCACCATCTTGTGGATGCGCAGCAGGCCAGACGGGTGCTGGACCGCCTGGTGGGGTACCAGATCAGTCCTGTCCTGTGGAAAAAAGTGAAACGCGGGCTGTCGGCAGGCCGCGTTCAGTCCGTTGCGCTTCGGATGATCGCGGACCGGGAGAAGGAAATCGCGGATTTTGTTCCGGACGAGTTCTGGACAATCGAAGCGGACTTTTCTGTTGCGGGATACAAAAAACCCCTGACCGCGAAATTTTACGGAACGGATAAGAAAAAGATGCAGGTCCGGTCCGAGGAAGAAGCGGATGAAATTCTGCAGGCGGTTTCCTGCGCGGCATTCCGGGTTCAGGATGTGAAAAAGGGGGAGAGGAAGAAAAAGCCGCCTCTTCCGTTTACGACGAGCACCATGCAGCAGGAAGCTGCCAATGTGCTGGGATTTTCCACGACGAAAACCATGCGCATCGCGCAGCAGCTGTATGAGGGTATCGACATAAAAGGCGAGGGCTCGGTCGGTGTGATTACATATCTTCGAACCGATTCCACGAGGGTCGCTGCAGAGGCTGATGCTGCTGCCGCGGAATATATCCGGGAGAATTATGGCGAGCCGTTCTGCGGAACTCCGGCGAGCCAGGCAAAAAACCGGAATGCGCAGGATGCGCACGAAGCGATCCGGCCGACGTCGATCATGAGAACGCCGGTCTCTATAAAGGAGTCTCTTTCCAGAGATCAATACCGCCTGTATCAGCTGATCTGGAGACGTTTTACGGCCAGCAGAATGGCGCAGGCTGTTTATGAGACCGTTTCCGTAAAAATTGAGGGCGGGGGATATCTGTTTACAGTGTCCGGCAGCCATATCAAGTTTGCCGGCTACAAGGATGTGTATACCGACTCTTCGGAAGAGAAGGAGAATGACAGCGCCCTTATTCGCTCCATCAGTGCAGAGACGGATCTGAAAGATCCGGTATTCAGAAAAGAGCAGCATTTTACGCAGCCTCCCGCACATTTTACGGAAGGAACACTCGTCCGGACGATGGAGGAGAGGGGGATCGGAAGGCCCAGTACCTACGCTCCGACGATTGCGACGCTTCTTGGACGGCACTATATTACAAAAGAACAGAAGAATCTTTATCTTACCGAACTTGGCGAGGTTGTCGACAGCATTATGCTGCAGGCATTCCCGCAGATCGTCAATGAGGACTTTACTGCCTATCTGGAGACCCTTCTCGACGGGGTTGCGGAAGGGGAAGTGGAATGGAAGACAATCGTCCGCAACTTCTATCCCGATCTGAAAGAGGAAGTCGATCACGCGAACGAAGAGCTTGAGAAGGTTAAGGTCGAGGACGAGAAGACCGATGTCATCTGCGAGAACTGCGGCAGAAACATGGTCATCAAATACGGGCCGCATGGGAAATTCCTTGCCTGCCCCGGATTTCCGGAGTGCCGAAACACGAAACCGTTCTTTGAGAAGGCGGGCGTGTCCTGTCCTATCTGCGGCGGAGAAGTCGTACTCAGAAGGACAAAAAAAGGGCGCCGTTATTACGGCTGTGAGAATCAGCCGGAATGCCAGTTCATGTCCTGGTTTTTGCCTTCCGAAAAAAAATGCCCCGAGTGCGGCGGATATATGGTGCACAAGGGATCGAGGCTTGTCTGTGTCAATGAGACCTGCGGCCACTCGGAGAAGGATTCCTAGCTGTATGATATGACGATTCAGAGAATTGCAGAATAATACGTTTATTAGAACGGCAGTTAAGTATATAATATGAAAAATTCAGAAAAATAAGAAAAATATATTGATTTGACGGACACAAGGTGCTATAATGTACGCTGTACTCATATGTGGTGCAATGGCCTTCGTATGAAAGGGAGATTCCGGAAGAAAGGAGAGGACATGAGCGTACAGCTGCTGGATAAGACCCGAAAGATCAATAAACTGCTTCATAACACCGATTCGTCAAAAGTCGTATTTAATGATATCTGCAGTGTTTTGGTAGAAACTTTGGCGTCAAATATTCTTGTGATCAGCAAGAAGGGAAAAGTACTTGGAGTCGGACGGTCAGAAGGTGTGGAAGAGATCAGTGAGATGATCACAGGGGAAATCGGAAGCTTCGTGGATGGTCTCCTCAATGAAAGATTTCTGGGTGTCCTGTCAACCAAAGAAAATGTTAATCTGGCCACCCTGGGTTTTACCGGGGACAATATCAGTAAGTACACCGCAATCATCAATCCGATCGATATTGCGGGGGAGAGACTGGGAACTGTATTTTGCTACCGCTCCGATGCACACTACGATATAGAGGACATTATTGTCAGTGAGTACGGGACGACAGTCGTGGGACTTGAAATGATGCGCTCCGTGGACGAAGAGAATGCGGAGGAGTCAAGGAAACGGGCCGTAGTAAAATCTGCTTTTTCAACGCTTTCGTTTTCGGAACTCGAGGCGATCATTCATATCTTTGACGAACTTGACGGCAGCGAGGGAATTCTCGTTGCATCAAAGGTAGCAGACAGAGTCGGAATCACAAGATCTGTCATTGTCAACGCGCTCAGGAAATTTGAGAGTGCCGGCGTGATCGAGTCGCGATCCTCCGGAATGAAGGGAACGTATATTAAAGTGCTGAACGACTACATTTTTGAAGAGCTGGATGAGATTAAGGCGCACAGAACAAAGAAATAATTGGGAGATCTCCAAAAGAAGCGCGGACCGGCAGATTAATCTGCCGGTTTTGCTTTGCCCGGAACGTCTTCCTGAAACTGGTAGAAAAACGCACCGCCGCATATAGTGCGGGTGCGATTTTTTTATAAAAGGTCTTGACACAGGCATAGCGCGGGGGTATATTACTAGTCAGGTATTAGCACTCTACTTATCTGAGTGCTACCAGATTTAAAGGCTATAACTTATTAGCAAATTGTTTTATAAAGGAGGCTATGCTTTATGAAATTAGTACCTTTGAGTGACCGGGTTGTTCTCAAGGAAATCGAAGCGGAAGAGACCACGGCTTCCGGGATTGTTCTTCCGGGTCAGGCTAAGGAAAAGCCGCAGCAGGCGGAAGTGATCGCGGTCGGACCGGGCGGCGTCGTTGATGGCAAGGAAATCGCTATGTATGTCAAGGAAGGACAGCATGTGATTTATTCCAAGTATGCCGGCACAGAGGTCAAACTCGGAGAAGAGAAATACATAATCGTCAGACAGAATGATATTCTTGCGGTCGTTGAGGAATAACAGGGAGGTAACATAATCATGGCAAAAGATATTAAATATGGTGTAGAGGCCAGAGAAGCGCTTCTCGTTGGCGTCGATAAACTTGCGGATGTGGTCCGCGTGACACTGGGACCGAAAGGAAGAAATGTCGTCCTGGAGAAGTCCTACGGCGCTCCGACAATCACCAATGACGGCGTGACGATTGCAAAAGAGATCGAGCTTGAAGACGGCTTTGAGAATATGGGCGCACAGCTCATCAAGGAAGTCGCATCGAAGACGAACGATGTTGCCGGTGACGGCACGACAACGGCGACGGTCCTCGCACAGGCAATGGTGCATGAAGGCATGCGGAATCTCGCCGCCGGCGCCAATCCGATTATCCTGAAAAAGGGCATGCAGAAGGCGACTGACGCAGCGGTTGACGCGCTTGTGAAAATGAGCAAACCGGTCAGCGGTAAGGCGCAGATCGCCCGTGTGGCGGCTGTTTCTTCCGGTGACGAAGAAGTCGGCGAGATGGTCGCGGACGCGATGGAGAAGGTCAGCAAAGACGGCGTCATCACGATCGAAGAGTCCAAGACAATGCAGACCGAGCTTGAGCTCGTGGAAGGCATGCAGTTTGACCGCGGCTACATTTCCGCATATATGTGCACAGATATGGAGAAGATGGAAGCGCGTCTTGACGAGCCCTATATCCTGATCGTGGACAAGAAGATCAGCAACGTGCAGGATCTGCTTCCGATCCTGGAGCAGATTGTTAAGACCGGTTCACAGCTTCTCATCATCGCGGAAGATGTCGAAGGTGAAGCGCTGACAACTCTGATCGTGAATAAGCTCCGCGGCACATTTAATGTTGTCGCAGTGAAGTCCCCGGGCTATGGCGACAGAAGAAAAGAGATGCTGAAGGATATCGCGATCCTTACCGGCGGCGCCGTCGTATCCGACGAGATCGGCCTGGAGCTTAAGGATGTCACGATTGAACAGCTCGGCCGTGCCAAGGCAGTTAAGGTTCAGAAAGAGAATACCGTCATTGTGGACGGCGAAGGCGAAAAGCAGGCGATCGCGGACAGAGTCGCGCAGATCAAGACGCAGATCGCGGAAACCAAGTCTGATTTTGACAGAGAGAAACTGCAGGAGCGTCTTGCGAAGCTCGCGGGCGGTGTAGCGGTGATCCGCGTCGGTGCACCGACCGAGGTCGAGATGAAGGAGAAGAAGCTCCGCATGGAGGATGCTCTCAATGCGACGAGAGCGGCTGTTGAAGAAGGCATTATCGCCGGCGGCGGATCCTCTTATGTCCATGCGGCGAAGGAGCTGGATGCAGTGGTCGATTCTCTTGCCGGTGACGAGAAGACCGGTGCGGAGATCGTCAGAAAAGCACTTGAATCCCCGCTCTTCCGTATCGCGGTCAATGCGGGCCAGGAAGGCGCTGTTATCGTCAACAACGTCAAGAACTCGAAAGCCGGCGAGGGATACAACGCCCTTACGGACGAATACGTTAACATGGTCGACGCGGGAATCCTGGATCCGGTGAAGGTGTCCAGATCTGCTCTGCAGAACGCCAACTCGATTGCAGCGACACTGCTCACAACCGAGTCCGCCGTCTCCATCATCAAGGAAAAAGAACCCCCAATGCCTGCCGGAGGGGCTGGAATGGGAATGATGTGATATTGCATTGAGAAGTGCAAGAGTATAAAAAATACCCGCGCGGGAGCTTGCTCACGCGCGGGTATTTTTTATACTCTTATAGGGCGAAAGCCCTCATACGACGGTGCGCCTGCGCGCCGGCGTATGCGCACTTCTCAATTTCCCGTGCAAAGCTTAAAAACTCCCGAGCGGGAGCTCGCTCACAGCTGAGTTGTCTTTATTCGGACTTATAGGGCGAAAGCCCTCATACGACGGTGCGCCTGCGCGCCGGCGTATGCGCACTTCTCAACACCCTCCTCTTGTGATATGATACTTCAAAATAATACTTTGCGAGGTGCACAATGGGCGACTCCTTCTACGAATTAATAGTCCGTGTCCAGCCAAACCCCACGGATTTCCTGAAAAAAGCCGGTCTTATCATCCTGACAGTCCTGTCCTTTCTCGCGGGATTTCTTATCATGCCCCTTTTTCTCGGCCTGTTCATGCTGCTTGCAGTGGCCGATTTTTATTTTTTTCCACGCTTCCGGAAGGAATATGAGTACTCCTATGTCAACGGAGATGTTGACATTGCGGTCATCTATTCCAAACAGAGCCGAAAGGAACTGGCGAGCATTTCCCTTACGACAGCGGAGTGTATTGCGCCTGCCGGATCCCATGCGCTTGACAGCTATGGAAATACATACAAGGTCATAGATTACACTTCCGGCAGCACCGGCGAGAAAGTATATGCGGCTGTAACAGATGAGGGAGGAAGGAAGAAGATCCTGCTTCATCTAAGTGATGAGATGCTGAAGGACCTGCAGTACAGAGTTCCGAGAAAACTGTTTTTAGATTAATCATATAAGAATAGAAAGAAAAAGCCGCTCCCGTCAGGCCGCGGCTGTAATTATTCTCCAACATTTTTTGAGAAGCCCGCAGGATCTTTTTCATCCGTCTGTTATTGAGCTTCAGTAAAACGGGATTTTAACTCCAAAATATAAATATATTTGAGTTTTTAGTACAGAATAGTTGTGAATTCGTAATTGCTTACAAGCCTGTAAGTATTTATTTTCATATTGCGAATCCAGAATAAATGGATTAAGATGGAATCTGCATGAGGTTATATAGCAGGAGGAGTAGTTTATCGTGATGCCAAAGATTACATTGAAAGCAGCCAGGGTTAACGCAAACATGACGCAGGACGATGCCGCTCGAGCCATGCATAAAACCAAACAGACGATTGTGAACTGGGAACTTGGAGTAACAGATATAAAATTTGCAGATCTGAAACGTCTGTCTGATCTTTATGAGATGCCCATCGAATACCTGAACATACCGGAACGGAGAGAAAAAAAGTGATGAAAAAGCAGAATCTGTATGAATTGCTCGGAAGCAAGAGTTATCCGGGCCGAGGAATTGTGATCGGTCGGTCGGCGGATGGAAAATATGCTGTGATCGCCTATTTTATTATGGGCAGAAGCAATAATTCCAGAAACCGGATCTTCGTGGCGGACGGAGACGGCCTGCGCACGAAAGCGTTTGATGAGTCAAAACTGGAGGATCCAAGCCTGATTATCTATGCGCCGGTCCGTGTTCTGGGGAACCAGACGATTGTCACGAACGGCGATCAGACGGATACCGCCAGAGACGGTCTTGCAGCCGGCAAGTCCTTTGAGCAGTCTTTGAAATGCCGCTGCTATGAACCCGACGGCCCGAATTACACGCCGCGCATCTCGGGCGTCGTGACGCGCATGGACGGTGATTTTGAATATGAAATCTCCATCCTGAAGAGTGCGGACGGCAATCCGGATTCCCACCACCGCTTCACGTTCTCTTACAGTCCGGCAGTGGCGGGGGAAGGACACTTCATCAGCACCTATGAGGACGACGGAAATCCGCTTCCGAGCTTTTCGGGAGAGCCGGTCAGAGTGGAGATCGGGGAAGATCTGGATGCATTTTCAGACAAGATCTGGGAAGCGCTGGATGAAGACAACAAGGTTTCGCTCTTCACACGGTTTATTGATATCAGCGACGGAAGCTTTGAAACGCGTATCATCAACAAGCATCAGTGATGCTAAAGGAGGACTCCGATGAAAGAACTGGAACTTAAGTACGGCTGCAACCCGAATCAGAAACCTTCAAAGATCTTTGTGAGCGACGGAAGAGATCTGCCGATCCGTGTTCTCAGCGGAAGACCCGGATATATCAACTTCATGGACGCTCTGAACGGCTGGCAGTTGGTTACGGATATGAAGGCTGCAACGGGGCTTCCTTCGGCGACGAGCTTTAAGCACGTCTCTCCGGCGGGAGCAGCGGTCGGACTGCCGCTTTCGGATACATTGAAAAAGATCTACTTTGTGGACGATATGGAGGATCTGTCCCCGATCGCCTGCGCGTATGCCCGCGCAAGGGGCGCCGACCGGATGAGCTCCTTCGGCGATTTCATCTCTCTCAGCGATGTGTGCGACGCGTCGTGCGCAAAGATCATCAAGAGAGAGGTCTCCGACGGCGTGATCGCGCCGGGATACACGGAGGAGGCACTGGAGATCCTGAAAACCAAGAAGAACGGGAATTATAATGTGATTGAGATCGATCCGGAATACAGGCCGGCGGCTCTTGAGCACAAGGATGTCTTCGGCATCACATTTGAGCAGGGCAGAAATGAGCTGACCATTGACAACGACCTGCTTTCCAACATTGTGACTGCCAATAAGGATCTGCCTGACGAGGCAAAGCGGGATCTCGTGATTTCTCTTATTACGCTGAAGTACACGCAGTCCAATTCCGTCTGCTACGCGAAAGACGGACAGGCGATCGGTGTCGGCGCCGGGCAGCAGTCGAGAGTCCACTGCGTCCGTCTTGCGGGAAATAAAGCCGATAACTGGCTCCTCCGCCAGTGTCCGAAAGTCCTGGAGCTTCCGTTTGTCGATGGGATCAGGCGGGCGGACCGCGACAATGCGATCGACGTCTATATCGGCGAGGAGTATGAGGATGTTCTCCGCGATGGCGTGTGGCAGAACCTGTTCAAGGTAAAGCCCGACGTCTTCACGAAGGAGGAGAAGAGAGCCTGGCTGGATCAGATGGAAGGGGTTTCGCTGGGATCGGATGCATTTTTCCCATTCTCGGACAACATTGAGCGCGCCAGGAAGTCGGGCGTGAAATACATTGCGGAACCGGGCGGATCTGTGCGTGATGACGCAGTGATCGAGGCCTGCGACGCGTATGGGATGGTGATGGCGTTTACCGGAATTCGTCTGTTCCATCATTGATCTGCTGATACAATCCGTACATTCAGACAGCGGCATATGCCGCTGTCTTTTGGCATTTTTCTGCCAAATCTGATTCCAGGACGGCCGCGATTGTCAGATGTGCTGAAAATGCGGCGGGCATTTGACAGGGGTGAAAAAGAGGAATACTATTCTAGTATGAATCTGTACGAAGCAATATATCTGAGAAGATCTGTAAGAGAGTTCAGGATGGAACCGATCAGCGATGACATCCTTAGGAAGGTGCGGGAATTTTATCTCCGGATCGAACCTCTCTTTCCCGGAATCGAGACGGAGATCGGGATCACGGAGAATCCGGAGGGGAACCGTGTATTAAAAGGATTTTTCGGGATAATGGCTCCTTACTATCTCTCGATTTATTCAGAGGAGCGCGACAAGGCCGAGATGAATGCCGGCTTTATCATGGAACAGATCAGTCTCTTTATGCTGACACTCGGACTTGGCAGCTGTTTCCTGGGGGGCACGTCCATTAAGAAGATGCCGAAAACCCGGGGAAACAAAAGTTTCGTCATCCTAATGGCATTCGGCCTTCCGAAGGACAGACTGACAAGAAGATCTGCGGAAGCCAGGCGTCTGTCGGTAAAGGATCTTTGTATATTTAAAAATCCCCCGACTAGATGGATGACGGAGGTAATCGAGGCGGCCAGACTTGCTCCTTCCGCCCTCAACAGGCAGCCATGGAGGTTCGTGGTTCTCGGAAACCGCATTCATATTTTTATGAAGAAGTATACCATCGACCGGCCGAGACCATTGGACGAATTTAATTTCGGGATCATGTTTTCCCATATCTGGATCGCATCCGAAGAGCTGTGGCTCGATGTGGATCTGATCCGTCTGGAGGATATCAGCCAGAAGAGTTTCCGCACGAATCAGTATGTGCTGAGCGCAGTGGTGAAGGACGACATGGACCACACGAATTTGCAGTGAGTGTGTCAGAATACACAAAATCCTGTGGTTCTGCAACCGATTTCACGCTGTTTTTCATAAAAACCAAAAAGGCGGTTGACACTTTGGGCGGATGATTGTATAATTCTTTTTGTTCGAGAGAACAGCAATTTCATATTGCTAATGCGCGAGTGGCTCAGCGGTGGAGCACCACCTTGCCAAGGTGGGGGTCGCGGGTTCGATCCCCGTCTCGCGCTCGAGGGAGGGTTCCGGATTTGCCTTTTAGGTGGGTTCGGGGCTTTTCTTTTTATGCGCAGGGACGCGTAAGGAATATTTTCGGCATGCGCCGAACGCGTCCCGCGCGACGAGCCGTAGGCTTCCCTCCGGCTCGATAGAAAACCAGGGACGCGTAAGGTGAATTTTCGACTATCGAACGAGATCCGCGTATTCCGCATTTGCGGCACGGAGAAAATCTTCCGGAGCGAGTCGGATCTGGCTCCCAACTCGCCCGCCGCTGATATAGATTTCTTTTTGCGCTTCGGCCTGCGAGTCAATGCGCGTCACAAACTGCTTTTTCATGCCAATTGCTGTACAACCCCCGCGAATGTATCCGGTGAGGGGCATCAGTTCCTTCATATGAATCATCTGGACAGACTTGACGCCGACAGAGCGGGCGCATTTCTTAAGATCCAGCTCCGCATCCACAGGGATGACAAAGACATAATGCTGCCTGTCCGAACCGGCTGTGACGAGCGTTTTAAACACCTGTTCGTGCGGCAGCTGCAGTTTGTCGGCGACATCTGCCCCGTCAGTAAATTCATCACATTCATATTCGGTATGAGTATAAGGGATATGCATCCGGTCAAGGATACGCATAGCGTTGGTTTTGACTTCCTTTTTTGCCATGTCAGATCTCCTCTTTTTCTCTTTACACTTCATGTCGTTCATCTGTTTCAGAATACCGCATTCTTCCGACCAGATAAAGGGATTTATTTGAACTTTTACATTCACGCAGCGACGCGTACTTTTATCATACCTTCGATATCTGACTTGCAAATTAAAAAACAACCGTTACACCAAAAACACGAACAGTATCTGGTGTAACGGCAGCTTTTATAAGAATTATGCGGAATTGGCCTTATGCGAGGTCAGTTTGCGGCGTAATATTCATCAACCGCCTCAAAAAATGCATCGATATTCTCCCAGGGTGACATCGGCGGGATGTCGCAGCCGGATGAAATGATAAAATTCGGATATTTTGCACAGGCCTCCATGATTCTCTTCGTTTCGGCCTTGACGGATTCCGGTGTTCCGTTTCGTAAAACGCCGGCGGGATCCACATTTCCCATGACAAGGATGTTTTCCGGTACAAGGGGGACCATGTCAGCCATTTGAATCGCATTGCCGAAATGAAGAATCCGGCAGCCGTTTGTTTTGATCGAGTTGATCTGCTGAATGGTTGCATTTCCGCAGTTATGATAGCCGATCAGGAATTCATCGGTCTGGCACGCTTCCACAATCTTATTCATATATTCTGAAGAGAATTCCTCCGCCAATCCGGGTGAGAGAAGACCGGCGAGGGGCTCCGCAATGAGAACGCCGTCAGCGCCGACCGCTTTGTAGGCGTTGCAGTATTTGATAATAAAATCTGTAACTTTCTCCAGAACCGTATGGACCATATCCGGCTCTTCGAAGCAGTACACCATCGCTTCTGTTACGTCCATCAGCCTGCCCGCGAGAGAGAAGGGACCGATTGCACCGGCGAATACGGGACGGTCCGTGATCAGTTTCTTGGCTTTCTCAATCGCGTCGATATAGATCTGCGTGCGGCCCGCGCCGATTTCCGGAACTTCCAGGGCATCTGCTTCTTCCTCTTCAGAAATAATGCTGCCGACTACCGTAGGGACTTCGTCGTCGGATACATGAATCGTGGATCCGAACGCTTCCGCTTCTAAAGAGAGATCCATCATACTGACGGACGCGAGCGCATTCGGCGTGGAATCGGCAACGATCTTCATGGCTTCCGCCTGCAGGTCAGAGGAGTTGATCAGCTCTTTCACCGTAATGCCCATCTTCTGGATCGCCGGGAAAGAGAGAATCAGGAACCCCTTTTTCTGCTCCTGTGCCAGCGCATCATCGACCCATTTCATCATGTTCATAACACAAACCTCCATTGTTTAATTCCGAGCTGCTGTCGGAAAGACGCTGCTTTGAAAGATAGTTGTAATTTAACAGGTTTTATCATAAAATTATGCTATTGAAAACAGGATTTTTTGTAATTATTTTACTAATAACACGTAACCTCTGCGATTGATGGATCCTTATCTGTAAATTATGGAACATTTTATCTATTCAGTGATGGAAAAAAAGAGGCTGAAGGAACTGCTGGAGGCCTTTTATTCTACCGTTCATATATCGATCCAACTGATGGACCAGGACGGAACGGAACTGCTGTATTATGGTGCGAAACAGAATTACTGCCGGCATTTTATCAGCCGTATAGGCAGCCGCGGCATGACGTGCAGTCAGATCCACGCCGAGGCAGGCCGGCGTGCGGTTTCGATCGGAGAAACCTACATATTTTCCTGCCATTCCAATTTAGATCATATCGTACTCCCTTTGCTTAATGGGGAGAACTTATATGGCTCCGTGGTCGTGGGCCCTTTCCTTATGATGCCTCCGGACTCCACACTCGTCCTTGATCTTGGACACCGCTACAAGGAATTCTCTCTTGAGGACCTGATGGATCTTTACGACGATGCTTTCGACATTCCCGTGATCGAACCCGAGCAGGTGACGCAGGTGAGCCGTCTTCTTTATTATCTGTTCGCAAGCTTTTTGATTGACGCGAGGGAGAGGTTTATCATTAACAGCATGAAGCTGACCCAGCAGGCACGGATCAGCGAGGCAATCCAGATGTTTAAGCAGGAGGAGCGGGCTGAACAGGGCAGCTACCCTGTAGAGATGGAACAGAAGCTGATCAATATGGTCAAGGCGGGGAATCTGGATGAGTCCCGGGAACTGCTGAACAGCATCCTCGGGTATGTATTTCTGTATTCCGGAAATAATCTGGAGACGATCAAGAACCGGGTGGTTGAGCTGTGCTCCCTTCTGTCCCGCGCCATCATCGAGAGCGGGGCGCCGACAGACCTGGTCTTCAAGATCAACAATGATCTCCTGAAGCGCCTCCCGGAATACACAAGCCTGGAGGATATCTGCTATTCGGCCAATGAGATTCTGCAGGAATTTGTAGAGAGTGCGTTTCCCAATGCAGGCCGCGAAGGCGCCCGTGATATTCGTGAGGCTTTGAGCTATATTTCCGGTCATTACTCGGAACCGATCACCTTGCAGGACGCAGCGGACAAAGTGCACCTGAGCACGGCCTATTTTTCAAGAAGGTTTCGCGATGTGTGCGGTGTTACTTTTAAGGAATACCTCACCAATGTCCGCGTAGAGGAAGCAAAGAGGCTCCTTAGGAATACCGATTACTCTCTGCTCGACATCGCCATTGCCACGGGGTTTGACAATCAAAGCTATTTTACGAAAGTATTCCGGAAGTACACGGGGCTTACGCCGAAACAATTCCGGTCAATGATATAGAATCCGCTTGCGGTTTTTGCTGATGAACAGGTTAGGAGGACGTGATGGAAGGCACTGTTTTATCGACACTCTTCACACCGGCTTTGAAAGCGCTGGAAGAAAAATACCGGGTCGATGAAGAACTTCACGATGAGTTTTCGGATATTTACAGCGCCTGTGTGCGGATTGGCCGCCCGAAAGCAGTCTATGTCATGAAGGAAGTCCGGCAGGATCAAACGGTGACATATATAGGAGAAGAGGCATTTGAAAGCAGGGTTATGTACCGGAATTTTAAGAATGCGGAGATTCGGCGTGCTTTTGTTTATGCCGTAACCTGCGGCCGGGAACTGTATGAGCTTGCTGCTAAAACGGAAGATCCGCTTGAGAGATGGTGGATCGACACATTTTCGCAGGACGCCATGCGGGCTGCTGATTCTATGATGACGGAGACTTTGAATCGGACTTACGGGCTGGGACATACCGCGCGCATGAACCCCGGTTCTCTCCCTGATTTTCCGATCACCTGCCAGGCTGGCCTCTTTCGGCTGCTGAGAGAGGAGACACAGGCGATCGGCCTTGAACTGACAGCCACGTTTTTAATGCTCCCTTATAAATCAGTCTCCGGGATTATCTATGAGACGGACACGGCATTTGAGAACTGCATGCTCTGTCCGCGCAAAAACTGCCCAACAAGAAGGGCTGCCTTTAGACCTGAGATGATGGAGGACTATATACCGGAGTAATTTTGCGGGCAGAGGCAGTGCTGCATTTCCCGAAACGTGTTCAGGAAGACTCCGCAGCTGCGGGGAACATGCCGATCCTTTTCTGATCTGCCGTGGCCATTCGGAACAGGTCTTCAGATGAACAGCAAATTATTACCAAAAATTGGGCTGTTTGTTGGATTATTCCTTCTGATAATTCCTATAATAGACTTAAAGGTAAACGTAAGGTTTCAAGACGGGCACTATACCGGAGAGGAAGGAGAAAGCAGAATGAGTACGTTGACGGACATTTCGGAGGCAATGCAGAGAGGACGTTCCAAGCAGATCAAAAAACTGGTTCCGCAGGCACTGGAAGAGGGAATCTCCGCGAAAGAGATTCTTCAGGACGGACTGCTCGCGGGCATGGAGGTTGTCGGCCGGCGCTTTAAAGCGAATGAGATCTTTGTTCCGGAGGTACTTGTTGCGGCGAGAGCGATGAATACCGGTGCGGAACT
>JAFRMI010000027.1 GCA_017430765.1 Lachnospiraceae bacterium
CGCAAGTTCACGGGGGTGGATGCATGAAGCATTTACGGATGATGACAGGGAAAGTAAAAAGCTCTAAAGGTGAATCTATCGCCGAGACCCTGATCGCGCTGCTGATATCCCTTGCAGGGCTCACCATGCTGGCCTACATGATCACATCAGGGGGGAAACTCGTGATGGGAAGCAAAGAGGTATTGAAAGAATACTATGAGGCCAACAACGAGGTCGCATCTCAGAACGAGGGAAGCGGAGAGAGACTGACGATCACACTTGCTCCGGATGGCGGCGGGCAGGAGGCGATGGCTGCTCAGACATTTGACGCCTTATCTTATAAGAATGAGACCCTAAGGAAAACACCGGTGATAGCTTATCATGTCGATAAGACCCAAACTCCGGCGGGGAATGGGGCAGGATCCCCGTAAAGATCCGTAACCCGCCGGGACTGTTTCCAAAGATGGAAAATGCAGCCGTATTTTCAAAAATGATTGCCAGGGAGATCCGATGAAGCTATGAAGCTGATCAGAAAGTGCAAAAAGAATACCGGATTTTCGCTGTCAGAGACGCTGCTGGCGACCCTGATCCTGCTGATGGTTTCGTCGGTCGTCGCAGCGGGGATTCCTGCCGCCAGAAACGCTTATGAGAAGGTCACGATCGCAGCCAATGCCCAGGTCCTGCTCTCGACAGCGGCTTCCACCCTCCGGGACGAGCTCGGAACAGCGGACCGGATCGAGTCTGCGGATTCCGGAACGGTCTCTTATCTGAGTGCCCGGACCGGAAGTATCTCAAAGATCTATTGCAGCGAGGATGGTGTTATCATGCTCGCGGAATACATAGGCTTTTCAGATGCCGGTGACGGTACCGGATCCGAAGAGCCGGGAAGTGTACGGCAGCTTGTCTCCGGGAAAGCTTCGACCGCTGATCTTTTTGTTACATATGAGGCGATCGAAGTGACAGATGCACGGATAACCGTCAGGGGACTTTGTGTAAAGAGGAGATCTGACCCGGAAGCGGTACAGACGGAGCCCATGAATCTGGTCATTCGGACAGCAGTGAGGTCATAATGGGATGCAGATGATGCGTGTTCGACGAAATAATAAGGGATTCACCATGGCAGAGGTACTTCTGACCATGGCGATTCTTGCTGTTCTGATGTCCGTTGCCTTTATCGGCGTGATCCGGTATATGCGGTCAATGGCACAGCTTGAAAGAGACGGGATCTCCAAAGAGATCTTCATCGCGGCCCAGAACCATCTGACGATGGCGGAGGAACAGGGATATCCCGTAAGTGCGACACTGTCAGCCGGAGAAGAGACGGAACGGTTCGGGACTATGGATCCGGAGAATGAAGGCGTCTGGTATTTTTCGGTAACACGAGGGGATGCTTTTGGAAAAGGCACTGTTCTGGATCAGATGCTGCCCTTCGCGGCGGTGGATGAGACGGTCCGGGCAGGCGGCAGTTTTATCGTCCGTTATCAGGCGGAACCTGCCCTTGTACTGGATGTTTTTTACTGCCTGCCGGACGGAAGCCGGTACGGGCACTCTTTATCGGAAGGCGACTATTCTGCGTGCATGGAACTGAGCCGGGAGAGTAAATCGGCCAGAAGGTCCTGTCTGGGAAACAGGGCAGTCCTTGGATGGTACGGCGGAGAGGATGCTCTGAATCTCACGAAGGGAAAAAAGATTGAGACGCCGCTTGTCAAGGTTGAGAACGGGGATACACTGTCCGTCCGCATAACGAATCCGAATGCCGGTACCGCAGATGTCCAGACGACCCTGATCATTACGGGAAAGACGAGCGGAAGGAAGGTGTCCGTGCCGCTTACGATGACAAGCCTTTCGGATCATGTGAAGTATGATGCGGCCGAAGGCGCTTTTACTGTGATTCTCGATGATGTGACAGATGCCGGAGGGAGAGGCGGGCTGCATTTTTCCGAACTCTTCCCGGAGGATACAACGGGCCTTATTCCGGGTGAGGATATCGAAGTACAGGCGGTCGCATATAATAACAGCGCGCTGACCAATGTCGCATACAGCGCAGTTGAGACCACGAACAGCCTGTTCGGCAATCCGGACGGCTCCGGGGCGGCCAGAGTCGGTTCCATCCGGCATCTGGAGAACCTGGACAAGGAGATATCAAAAGTTGAATATTCCCGATTGCATATCAGCAAAGCGGAGCAGTTCTCGGATCTCGACTGGACAAAGTTTCTTGACGGGGTCGGGAACAGAGAGGCATCTATTCTTTATTCCGGTTCTTTGACCGGAGGTTCAAAGAAGGGGACCTATCTTCCGGTCAACGCGGGCGAGCCCCTTTCATATGACGGGAATAAGCATACGATCTCCGGTATCCGTATCAATACGTCAGATCCGGTGGGTCTGTTCGGACATCTCACGGACGGGGCCAGCGTTAAGTCACTGATGCTGTCCGATTTCCGTGTAGAGTCGGAGGGAGGCAGCGCGGGCACGCTCGCCGGAACTGCGGAAGGAGCGATCCTCACGGATATCGCGAGTATCGGGAAAGACGCCTCCGTCACTTCATCCGGAGCTGCGGGCGGACTGGTCGGCACAGCGGATAAGACAACTTTGGACGCCTGCGCGGCGGCCGTGATCGTTAAGAGCAAGGGCGGAGCTGCGGGCGGACTGGTCGGACATGCAGCAGCAGCCGTCATAAAAGACAGTTATGCGGGAGGACATACGGCGGACGGAAAGTACGGAGATACGTATAATGTGACGGCTTCCGGAGCTGCGGGCGGGCTGGTCGGATCCGCGCAGGGCTCCGCTATAGACCACTCATACGCGACGGCTTCCGCAGCCGGAACTGCAGCCGGAGGATTGATCGGGACCGCAGGGGGGAGCGGTTCAAGCGTGAGCGGGTGCTATGCGTCCGGAAAGGTCAGCGGGACCGGTTCGGAGGGCTCTTTGTTCGGCACATTTTCGGGGACTTTAAGCGACTGTTCATATTTCGGTATCGTAAACGAGAGAATCAATGAGACCGATGGCAGTGTCACGTATCTGAATGCGGGTACAGGCGCAGAAGACGTCACTGCGTTTGATGATTCATTGGAAGCTTTCCGGACTTTCACGGGAGAGGACAGGGAAGAAGCATCCCCTTATGATACCGTGCTGATCAGGAATTATCAGGGACAGTATTCTTTGAAGGGAATCGGACAATTGGACCCCGATCTTGATGAGAAGTATTATGTCAACATCCATTACGGCGACTGGCCGTCTCCGGAGACATTCTTCCTCAATGCGGCAGGCTGAGCGAATCAATTAACTCATATCTGAGATATGTCTTCTTAAAATGCCGGGCACAATACTTATTCCGGATATGCCGGAGGGCTATCTCCTGTTAAATAGTGATCTTGGGTCAGAGGTGTGAGCCTCTGACCTTTTTATCGAATAGAAAATTCCTCTGAATTTCCTGTTCAATTAAACGCTCCGCTTGCGGACTATATTCATTCGAAGAAGCAAGTCCCCTTGACCCGCTTTTTCCCTTATGTTAACTTAAAGCTTGGAAAGAAGCGGATCATGAATGTCCGCCTTACAGGAACGGGGGATGAATCAATGGTTATCGGATATATAGGTCTCGGCCTTATTGGCGGGTCAATCGCCAAAACAATGCGGCGGGTACACCCTGAATACACGCAGATCGCCTACAACCGCACCAACGCAGTCGTCGGCGAGGCGATCCGGGACGGGGTGATTGATGAGGGGTGTTTTGACATATCGGCTGCATTTTCCAAATGTGATTATATCTTCTTATGTGTTCCTGTCATGACGATGCGGGAGTATCTGAAGGAACTGGCTCCGATTATAAAAGAAGGTGCCATAATAACCGACGTCGGATCGACGAAAGGTGACATTCATGAGATGGTGCATGAGCTGGGGCTCGACGCCCACTTTATAGGCGGCCATCCCATGGCGGGGTCGGAGAAGACCGGGTACGCGAATGCGACCGACCGCATGATCGAGAACGCCTGGTATATCCTTACACCCGGGGAAGATGTGGAGATTCACAAGGTGAGCGAGTTTTCCGGCCTGATCGGTGAACTGGGCGCCATGCCTCTTGTGATCTCCGCGGATGAGCACGATTATGTCACGGCGGCGATCAGCCATGTGCCGCACGTGATCTCCGCCTCGCTTGTCAACATGGTTCACGATATCGACAGCGACGCGCATTATATGCACTCGATCGCCGCCGGCGGCTTTAAGGATATCACGCGGATCTCCTCGTCCTCTCCGCAGATGTGGCAGGAGATCTGTCTCGCCAACAGCGAGAATATCTGCGCGGTTCTGGGAAGCTACATACGGAAGCTCACGGATTTCCGGTTTGCGATCCGAAACGGGGATGAGAAGAAGCTGCTGGAATATTTTACGGCTTGCAAGGACTACCGCGACAGCTTCTCGGACCGCTCGGTCGGGCCGATCCGGAAGCAGTACCGCATCTATATGGACCTGGCGGACGAAGCGGGTGCCATCGCGGAAATCGCGGTCATCCTCGGCAATGCGGGTATCTCCATCAGCAATATCGGGATCGTGCACAACCGGGAGTTTGAGCAGGGTGTGCTGCGGATCGAGTTCTATGACGAGGCGGCGATGAAGAGAGCTTCGGAGGTACTGAAGGGGAAAAACTATAAGCTGTATGAAGCGTGACTGCGTCTTTACGGTGTGGTTTTCATTGGCAATTCGCAGATTCTATTGTATGATTTAATAGCAGGAAACATCGAAGGTATTCTGTCACAGTTAACGGAGGTAGTAGTTTATGAGAAGAATCGGGTACAGAATTGTGGCGGTGATGTTTATGCTGGCTGCATTTGCCGGAATGACCGGGAGGAATGTGCGGGCTGCCGTAGATGAAAAAGTGGTGGTGAAGATCGGGTCTGACCATGGCAAGATAACCATTGTAAAAGATGAGTCTTTCATGGGAATGTCTTTGATCTCCGGCCTGCATGATGAAGCATACATTAATATCCTGTCGCCGTTTCCGTCCGGCTCTGTTTTTAAATTCGAGGCACACCCGGCGGAAGGCGTAAAATTTCTCCGCTGGGAGACGAATCTGACCGGGCGCAAGTTTAAGGCGGAGGAACTGGCAAAAGCGAAAATGGAAATTCCGCCCCCAACTCCGGAAGAGTATACGGCGAGCGGTCTTACGGCAGGTGTCCACGGGGACACAGTGGAATTTATCGCTGTGTTCGATCACGGCTCCTATTTGAAAAAGATTGCGGAGAAGCCGGCCACGCTCACGTCGACAGGCGTGAAAGAACACTACAAGTGTGAAAAATGCGGCAAGATCTATCTGGACGCGGAGCTGACGAAGGAAGTGACCAAGGAGGAGGACCTTGTGATTCCGAAACTGACGGAAGAGCAGGTGTATCCGGAGGTCGTCAGCCCGAAGGACACAGCTTCCGTGAGCTATGTCAATTCCCTGATCAAGAAGCTGAAGACGGACGATGATCTGAAAGGGTCCTCCTACTGGCAGCTGAAGCTTCAGGGGACCTCTTTGGGCAAAAAGAAGGTGAAGCTCGCCTGGAAAAAGGTTAAGGGAGCGACGAAGTACTATGTCTTCAAGGGCCTGGCGGGTTCCGGCAAGGCTCCGAAGCAGTACAAGATCGTGAACGGCAAACTGAACTGCACGGTTTCCGGGTTGAAGGCGGCTAAGGACTATAAGTTTATCGTGGTTGCGGCGAAGGGCAAGAAGGTTCTTTCGGTGTCCAGAACGATTTACGTGACAACAGACGGCGGTCTTTACGGCAATGTCACGGGTATCAAGAAGAGCCCGAAGAGAATCAACGCGGAAGTGGACGATACGTATAAGTTCAAGGGAAAGCTGATTCAGGGCAAGAAGAAGCAACGCAAGATCGTCGCCGTGCGATATGAGATTAAGGATCCGACTGTGGCGAGTGTCACGAAGAAGGGCAAGGTGAAAGGCCTGAAAGAAGGATATACCTATGTCTATGCATTCGCGCAGAACGGCATGGGGGTCTACGCGAAGGTGAAGGTGACGGATCCGGAATAAGGCGGATGCGGGAGACAGGGGGATCTCTGTCTCCTTTTTTCGAGACTGCCGCGACGGAAAGGGATATATGAAAATCATCAAACAGGGCCGGGAACTGAAAGGAACGATCCGCGTTCCCGGCGACAAGTCCATTTCACACAGAAGTATCATGTTCGGCGCGATTGCGGAGGGCGATACGGTCGTGCACAATTTTCTGAAAAGCGCGGACTGCCTCGCTACGATCGACTGTTTTCGGAGAATGGGGATTGTCATCGAAGAGGATGCGGACGGATCGCTGACGGTCCGCGGGAAGGGCCTTTATGGACTTGAGGATCCGCACTGCGGTATGCCGGGCTCCATCGGTTCTGCAGATGGCGGCAGCGATAATGAAAATGCAGCCATTTCGGGAGGCGCCCCCAAGAAAGGGCCGCTTGACGCCATGAACAGCGGGACGACCGTCCGGCTCATGAGCGGAATCCTCGCCGGACAGAACTTTACTTCGGTTATTACGGGGGATGACTCCCTGAAGAAGCGTCCCATGCGGCGCATCATGACGCCCCTTACAGAGATGGGCATCCGTATCACTTCTGCCGGCGGGGACGGGAAACTCCCCCTCACAATTGAAGGCGGGCATCCGAAGGGCATTCATTATTCTTCCCCGGTCGCTTCCGCGCAGGTGAAGTCGTGTGTTCTTCTGGCGGGCCTTTATGCGGACGAACCGACTTATTATACGGAACCGGCTCTATCCAGAAATCATACGGAGCTCATGCTGCGTGCCTTCGGGGCGGACCTGGTACTGCCGGGGGAGGATGGAAAGATAAGAGCGGCCTGTGAAGGTACGGGGGGAGCCTTGGATCCTGTTGGAAACGGGACAGATCCTGCATCTTTGGGCCGAGGAGCGGATGCATTTTCCGAAGAAATAAATGCCGGCTTTACGACGATCCTGCGGCCCGGCCGGCCGCTCAAAGGGCAGGAGATCTGCGTGCCCGGGGATATCTCGTCGGCGTATTTCCTGGCGGCGGGGCTCCTTGTGCCCGGATCCGAAATTCTGCTGAAAGACGTCGGCATCAATGAGACGCGCGACGGCATTCTCCGGGTGATCCGCGCGATGGGCGGCGCCGTGGAGGTTATAAATGAGAGGGTCGTGACCGGCGAAAGGGCCGCAGATCTTCGGGTCCGTTATTCTGCGCTGAAAGGGACGGAGATCGGCGGAGCGCTGATCCCCACGCTGATCGATGAGATTCCGATGATCGCGGTCATGGCGGCAGCGGCGGAGGGAGACACGGTGATCCGTGACGCCGCGGAACTGAAAGTGAAAGAGACGGACCGCCTGGCGGCCATTGTGCGGAATCTGCGTCTTATGGGCGCGGATGTCGACGAGACAGAGGACGGGATGGTGATTCACGGGAAAGGCGGAAGTGCGGATGGCTTTCATGCGGGAAGCGGGAGAGCTGTTCTTCACGGCGCGGTGATTGATCCCATGGGGGACCACCGCATGGCGATGTCGATGAGTATCGCGGGCCTTATCGCGGAGGGGGAAACGGTGATTA
>JAFRMI010000028.1 GCA_017430765.1 Lachnospiraceae bacterium
CATCCGTTCTGCCCTGCATGCGGTGTCCGATGTTGTAACGCGTCTGCCCGTGCCTTGTGAGCCAGATTCTCATCCAAAACCTCTTTATTATGATCCCATGCCGTTTCTGCTGTTCATTTTTTAGTTTACAATAATGAATATAGTTATGTCAATTTTGACTTGTTCTTTTTTATAAGGGCCCGCTTGCTCCCGGCGGCATTATTCTCGAATAGGAACTTCCGGGGAGTTTCCCATGAATAAAGTCAGGCTGCGCCGGGCACGGCCGCGTAAGCGGCTTTCTCCCTGCGTGCCCGTGTGCATCCTGCCGGCGGCTTTTTATCAGACAGGGAATACCGCGGAATTTCCTGTACGATAAAAAATATGCTGCCCCCGGGCAGGTTTTCATTGTCCTGCTTAAGGTGCAGCATATTACTTGCAGCAATCCGGGCTCTGCTGCCTCAGGGTGCTTAAGATTTTTAGAAGCATGTCGTTTTGCGGCAGCTTCCCTCTCCCTTACTTCACGTCATTTGTAATTCCCAGGAAGAGCGGGATTCCGCTCGACACATCCACAATCGCATATACAAACGGACGGTCCAGGAAGACTTCCCGGATCTCTATCTCCGGCATGTAGGCGGAAGACGCCTTCATCATAACGGCCGTGACCGCCGCCTCCGTTCCCTCTTTATTGACATCGATAAACGTCTTATGGAGAATCTCATCGACGCAGACCGGATTCTTCGTCATCTTTGAGAAATCCGCAGTTCTAGTAAAGGCGGTTTTCATGCCCATCTTCTGCAGCGGCTTATTGAGCGACACTGAATAGCTGTATTTAAATTCCGGCATTCTGGTGCGGACGATCACGCCGGATTTCTTTCTCTTCCTGTAGGCGTTTATGAGTTTCGTCCCCGTAAGACCTTTCACAAATGCTTCCGCGGAGGTTCCTTCCGGCGGCAGAAGCGCCATGAAAGCGACCTTCCCGCTCTCATACGGCTTGACAAAACCGGTTCCGCCATTGACTTCGACATAGGTGCGCTCAGATCCCACGAGAGTTTTTACTTTCTTCTTTTTCCCATTTCCGTTGGTAAATGGGAACTTCGAGGTGGATCCGTACGGATCCGCCCAATTCGCCTTAAAATACACCGCATTGATCACCGCCATCCGCATAGCGGGACTCAGGCGGTCAATGATTGACGGGATCTTTCCGTTTGTCCCGTTATAGACCCAGTTGTTGATGTCCTTCACAGTACTTCCTTTAAAAGGAGCCCCGTAAACTTCCGCGCCGTAATAGCTGACCAGCTTTTTCAGGTAGGCGGGCTTCACGTGGATCTTTCCCTTTTTGTACCAGATGGAGTTGGCCACGTTGTATTTGAGATTCCTGTTTTTTGTGAGCCTTCTGTGCAGCGTATATAGATAGCGGCTGTACTGCTTTACGGAGATGCCGCCGAGAGCTTTTTTCATCTCCTTCTGCGTCTTCCCCGCCGCACCGTTCTCCACCATGGAAACCGCCGTAAACACAGAATCCGGAGAAATCAGGATGTTCTTCCCGCTTTTCTCTCCCTCGAGGGTTTTCTGCAGGAGAAGAACGGATGCATTTGCCACTGCATTCGAGAACTTCCGGTCTGTCTTAAGGCCGGTTACTTTCGAGGCTTTATAGCGCGCTGTCTCATTCTCCGAGCTCGCGCTGATCGTCTTTTTTTTGAAACTGTCCTCTTCCTTTACGATCTCTGCCGCACCTGCAGGCAGCGCGCCGAGAAAAAGCGTCAGTACAAGAAGGCAGGCGGTCAGCATTCTTTTTCTCATATGAACCTCCTTTACGGACCGGCAGGACGGGGGACCTTCCGGCTGTTTTTAGTCTGTGGCAGGCGGCGTGAGCCTTCTGCCTTTCGCACCGGCCGCATACTGCAAAATGCAGCAAACCCCTGCGCGGCCGCATGCAGGGAAACGTGGAAATTTATTGTCAATCATCGCTATTACCAATATACCACATAATCTTTGAAAATCGTATAACGCCTTCCTGTTTGAGCCGCGTGAACAGTCTCCGCTTCTGAGCCGCCAGGGAGCGGATACAGGTTATTCCTCTTTCTTCTTGTGTCGTCCTGCAATTGCAGTTAGAATGAATAGGAACCCGCCGGACGTGCGGAGCGCGCATTTTACAAAGATACACCGGAGAACCGCCATGGAACAGATGAAGTATCACAATTACCCTTTCACCGCCATAGTAGGACAGCAGGAAATGAAACAGGCCCTCTGCCTCATCGCGGTTCAGCCCGCCATCGGCGGCGTACTGATCTCCGGTGAACGCGGTACGGCGAAGACAACAGCCGTCCGCGCCCTTCCGGGTGTGCTCGGCGGTCAGGTCCGCGTCGTGGAGCTGCCGCTCAACGCCTCCGAGGACCGCGTCGTCGGCACACTCAGGCTCGGCACACTGATGAAGACCGGTGAGAGGGAATTCATCCCCGGCCTCCTCGCCGAAGCGGACGGGCAGATCCTCTATGTCGATGAAATGAATCTTCTGGAGGACTCCATCGTTGACCTTCTGCTTGACGCCGCCGCCACCGGCGTCTGCCGTGTGGAACGGGAGGGCGTCTCGCTCACCTATCCCGCGAAATTTGTGCTGATCGGCACCATGAACCCCGAGGAGGGCTCGCTCCGTCCGCAGCTCCTTGACCGCTTCGGTCTCTCTGTGCGCATCACCGGTAATTTGACGAAGGAGGAGCGGCTGGATCTGCTAAGGAAGCAGATCGCTTTCGAGAGAGACCCTGCGGCTTTCTGCGAGGCGTATGCCGCGTCGGAGAGGGAACTTGCGGAGCGGATCCGGAACGCCCGGGAGATGTATCCCGATGTGGCGTTTTCGGAGGATGTGGCTGCATTTGCCGCGGGAATCTGCAGTGAGCTGGGAATTGACGGCTACCGGGGGGATATCACCATGATGCGGACCGCGAGGGCTGCGGCCGCACTGGATCAGAGAAATGCAGCCACCCGTGACGACGTCCTCCTTGCGGCCAGATTCGTGCTCCCGCACAGGATGAAGAAGCTGCCGTTCGAGGATACGAATCTCACGGACGCCATGCTGGACAAGGCGGTAAAGGCGCAGACGCCGATGCCGAAGGTCCTTGAAGCTGCCGTCAAAATCCGGGAGATCGATCCCGCGGAGGCGGATCTCCAAAAAAAAGCACCGGGGCAGCGGTAGAAGCCGGACTGCCCCTTAAGGATATCCCGGTGAAAGAATTCCGGGCAAAACCGATCGAGTCGTCCCGTGACCGCGTGGAACGCGCGCGGAATGCGCGGCGCGGGGTGAAGGTGAAGACAGCTGAAAAAGGGCACATTGTCGGCGTCACGACGAGCCCGGCCTCCGGACGGGTCCATCTGCCCGGCAGCATCACGGCGCAGCTTACACAGGGCGAGACAACAGCGGACGGCATCCGGGAGGACAACATCCGCTACCAGAAAATCGCCGGCAGAGGACGGAGAAATATCCTGTTCCTTGTAGATACGAGCGGATCCATGCTCTCGGCGGACCGGCTCGCGTGGGTCAAGGGATGTGTCGTATCGCTCCTTGAAGATGCATATGTGAAGAGAATCCGTGTGGCGGTCATCAGCTACGGAGGCGGAGGCGCTTCGCTTGTGCTGCCGTTCACGTCGTCGCCGGAACTCGCCGCGTCGCGAATCAGCGAGATGAAAGGCGGGGGCACAACGCCGCTCGCGCAGGCCCTCGGTATCGCCGGCTCTCTGATCGAACGCATGCCGGATGAGGCGGTCAGCATCACACTCCTCTCTGACGGCCGCTACGACAGAAACCGGACCGGCCTCGAAGTAAAGCAGATCCGGGGATTTGGTGAATTCTGCCACAAAAAAAAGATCCCGATCGTCCTCATCGACGCGGGCGCGGGCAACCGGACCGCGAAGCAGCGCGCCGCTTTGCTGGCGCGCATGCTGCACGCCAAATACCGCCCCCTCGAATCCATGCGCGCAGACCTGGGACAGGGTGAGTGAGTCAAAAAGAACCGTCCCCATCTGACTCACTTCTGACTTACTCTTCACTTACCACAGATACGCCGTTGACTGTGACGGCCCCATCCGCAGGGATGAGTATATATTCCCTGCCGTCAATCACGCGCGTCTCGATCAGCTGTGAATGGGACACCGGAATCTTAATGACCGCCTGGTCCGTCCGCACCGTGACGTACGGCTCCGCGATGGCGGCGTAGGAGACCGGCGTCTCGCCGACCGTCTCGTCATAGATCTCATCGAACTGATCCGTCTTCGCCCCCGCATCCTCCACAATCCTGCGGACGGTTTCCTTCTCGAGCTGCATTTCCTCCGCCTCCGCCGCCTTCGCGACGAGGGTCTCGCTCACAGCGGCAGCCTCGGCGAGGCTGACATCCATCTGTCCAAGGAGAGAGGAGAAGATATCTTTCTGTGCCTTTATGCCGACCGGAACATTCTGCATGGTGATGCCAAAAAGCGAGTTAATAAAATCTTCGAGGTCGGGGTTCGCGGAGTGCACAAGGAGCTCCCACCGGTCCTCCGTCCTCCCGGAAAATGCCGGATACAAAAACCCGCTTCCCGGATTCCCGATCTGCCACCTGCGCGAGAGTTCCCCCACGCGATCCTCCATAAGCCCGAGCGCCGGTTTCGAGAGAGATGCGGTACTGATGGACACAAGCAGCGCCTCGTACACAATGTCCCCGTCCTCCAGCCGTGCGCGGTCCGCCGCCTTCTTCGGCACGTCATAAACAATTCTCGCCAGCGTCAGATAATAAGGATCCGTGTGGGCATATCCCTCGAGAAACATATCGCGGAAATCGGCAAATTCGGCGGTGTCACGCCCGGGGAAGTGCCGCATTTCCAATAAAAGATCATTCTGCCCCGTAAGAGGTACGGAAAATGTATCCATTCCCAGCCTTGTCCCCACCACTTTGCCAAACAGATTGAGGTGGCGGAAGCGCTCCGCATCCTCCATATCGGCGAGCTTCTGCACCGATTCGAAAAGCGGCACATTCTCTGTATCGACATACAGACTGTAGACCCAGTCCACGACGTGGTCCCTGGCCTTGATTACTTTTCTGAGTTCTTTAAGATCGGCTTTATCCAAGCGGCACCTCCTTCCGGAATGAGTCAGATAGGGACGGTTCTTTCTGACTCATTGTACGCAATGAGTCAGTTGGGGGCAGTTCTTTCTGGATGAGAACTGTTCACCCGGTTCAAAAAGCAGGTCAGGGTTCGTATCCCCCTGACCTTTATTATCAGTCATTCATGCTGTCTTCCAATGCATCAACGATTGTCGGCACCACCTTTGTCGCCTGCTTCTGTACCTCCTCCGGTGCGTAAGGAAACGTATACGAGACATCAGAGGCGTTGAGCAGCGGCAGATCGTTGATGGAATCCCCGATCCCATACAACTTCACGTCTCCCCATGTCTCCTTCATATGGGCTTTCAGAGCTTCGACACCCTTGCCCTTCGAGCACCCGCGCGGTGCGATATCGATTTCGACCACGTTCTGGAACGCTTCCACGCGGTCACCGTAACGCTCGTTGATGCTCGCCGCCTGCGCTGCCGCATCCTCCAGGCTCTCCGTATGGATGCTGACCTGATGGATCAGACCCGGCGGGCAGTCGTCTACTCCGGTGATGATATAGTATTTTCCGGGATAATCCATTTTGGCAAATACGCAGATCTCGCCCTCCACATCCAGCGTCATGCGATATCCCTTCGGATTGTATTCCTTCACAAGCGCATCGGCGATGTCCCGGTCCACGCCTCTTTTTAGGATCGGCTGGTAGTTTCTGTCGACAATGTTGGCGCCGCTCGACGTGATGCAGAAATCCGGCTCAAAAAATCCGGTGATAAACGGTGTCAGCCCGCCGACCTGGCGTCCCGTACAGAGTCCGAAGATATGGCCTGCGGCCTGGTATTCCTTGATCTTCGCCACGTTCTCCGGGGGGAGCTTGCGATCGTCTTCCGCCTTATAAAAATAGAGTGTTCCGTCGAAATCACTCGCAAATACTTTCTTCATGAAACCTCCTAATCTGAATTCCTGCCCTGCTGCCTCACTTCTGCTCTTGCAGGCCCTGCCTGCTCTTATCCTGCTGCCGGGCCTGCTAAATTGCTGTCTCTGCAGGCCTTACCTGCCCTTTTTCTGCTGCCGGGCCTGCTTAATTGCTGTTTCTGCAGGCCTGACTTGCTCTTTTCCTGCTGCCGGCCTGCAGTACAAAACGTTGTCCTGCTCCGGCCCGCAGCCGTCTCAGCCGCCGGGGACGCTCCTTAAAATGCCGGTTTTTCCCGTAAAACCAGGATTTTTTGTACTCGGGCAAATCGGCCGCGGTTCCTGTCCCCGTGGTTCAGCCGCACTTCACTTATACCACGAAGGTGTCTGCAACGGACGGCTGCACGCGGCGGATCTTGAGGGAAATGCTGCCGCTTGCAGTATGTCCGAATTCCTCACCGGTCGGATAGAGATGTGTCGTGAAAGTCGCTTCGCCGTCATTTGCGAAGATTTCCACGGAGCTGCGGTCGACGAAGATCTGCATCTTCTCAAGGTCCCTTTCAAGAGGCATCTC
>JAFRMI010000029.1 GCA_017430765.1 Lachnospiraceae bacterium
AGATCATATGCTCCCAGCTCCGGAAAAGCAAGCTCGTGGCTCGAAGTAAGCGGTGCACCTCGAATCCGCTTCGCTTCTTCTCGGTCGCGCGAGCGCGCGATATAGATCATATGCTCCCAGCTCCGGAAAAGCAAGCTTTTCCGGAGCTGTTAGCATATGATCTGCACCGCTTACTTCGTCCCGAAGATCCGGTCCCCGGCGTCTCCAAGTCCGGGAACGATGTATCCGATCTCGTTGAGGTGATCATCAAGTGCGCCGACCGTGATGTCGACATCCGGATGTGCCTCCTTAAGAAATTCGAGTCCTTCCGGCGCAGCGATGATGCACAGGAAACGAATATTCTTGCAGCCGTGGTTCTTGAGCTGCGTGATCGCGTCTGCCGCCGAGCCGCCAGTCGCAAGCATCGGATCCACCACAAAGACATTCCTCTCCTGAATATCCTCGGGAAGCTTGCAGTAATATTCGACCGGTTTTAATGTCTCATGATCACGGTACATGCCGATGTGCCCCACCTTAGCGGAAGGAATCAGCATCTGCATGCCGGACACCATTCCAAGTCCCGCTCTGAGAATCGGAATAATCGCAAGCTTCTTGCCCGCGAGTCTCTGGCAGACGGTCTTTGAGATCGGCGTCTCAATCTCCACATCCTCGAGTTCAAGACCCCGTGTAGACTCATACGTCTCCAGCATCGCGATCTCGGAGATGATCTCCCGGAACTCCTTCGTCCCTGTTTTCTTGTCGCGGATGAGACCGATCTTGTGCTGAATGAGCGGATGATCCATGATGATAACTTTTCCCATGCTGTGCCTCCTTGGATATAAGGTTATGGTATATGTTCGGCATCCCCTGAACAGGAATGCCCATGAAAACAGGCAGCTGCGCGTCCCGCCGCGCGGCCGGCCCAATGATCACATCCTCATAATTTCCACGCTTCCGGTCCGATTAAATGAAGACAGCCGTTGTTCCGGAAATGCTGCGCATCTGCTTCCCGTGCATCTACTCCCTGTCCGTCTTCTCTCCCCGGCCGCTATGCTGCCGGACGACCTCACACGGAGGATCTACGCCTCCTCCACGCGGTGCCCCGCCGCCTTCAGGAGCCGGTTCATAATCGCCATCCCCAGCCGCGGCGTATCAAAGCTCTCAGAGAAGATCACCTGCACATCCAGGTGGTCGAATTCCCGCAGCACGGAAAACAGGTGGCGCGCGATCGACTCCTCGTCCGTCCGGTCGCCGATCTGCCTCACCACAAAACCGCGGCCTTCATAGAGCGGCAGTGTTTCTCCACACGCCATCACCCCTACGTTCTGCCCCCTCGATGCGGCTTCCTCTGAAAGCTCCAGAATCCGACGGACAACCCGGTCCTCCGGGCCGTCTACAACAGTCAGCTCGGCTTTTGGCGCATAGTGCCGGTAGCGCATTCCCGGCGCCTTCGGGCGAACGCCTTCCAGTGCGCCGGCGTCCGTAATTCCCGGATCGAGGCGAACCTCTCCCAGCACGCCCTCCAGATCCCGGCGGTTAATATAACCGGGGCGAAGGATCACGGGAACCGGCTCCGTAAAATCAACGATCGTTGACTCCAGTCCGATTTCCACCGGTCCTCCGTCAAGAATCAGGTCAATCCTTCCGTCCAGGTCCTCCCGCACGTGGCGCGCCTCCGTCGGTGAAGGCCTGCCGCTCGCATTCGCGCTCGGCGCGGCGATATATCCGCCGGACGCCCGGATCAGTGCAGCCGCCACCGGGTGTGAGGGCATCCGGACCGCAACCGTCGGAAGGCCTCCGCTCGTCGCCTCAGGCACAATCTCCCGCTTCGGAAAGATCATCGTGAGCGGACCCGGCCAGAACCGGTCCGCCAGACGGACGGCGCCGTCCGGTATCTCCGTGACGATCGGTGAAAGATGCTCCATGTCCGCGATGTGTACGATCAGAGGGTTGTCCGAAGGCCTCCCCTTCGCGGCGTAAATCTTACGGGAGGCATCCGCGTCGAGCGCATTTCCTCCGAGTCCGTACACGGTCTCCGTGGGAAATGCAACCAGTCCTCCCCTCTTAACTATCCCGCCTGCCCTCTCAATGACACGGCTGTCAATATTCAGCGGATCGACAGTAATATATTCCGTCTTCACGCCTCTTCTTTTCCTCCGTCCAGAAGGTCCAGAGCGTCCGTCCCCTCGAATGCGTCAGCCACAGCGGCTTTCGCCGTCTCCCGGACGGTTTCGGAATCAGCGCCGTCCATGGCGGAAAGGGAGGCGAGATCATCTACCATATCGTCCGTCAGCTCGTCATAATCGTCGAAGTCTTCCTCGTCATCAAAATCGATGCCGAGGGAACTGAGATCGAGATCCGCTTCGTCGAGATCCTCCTCCCCGTCCTCATCCAGACCGAAATCAAGGTCCATGTCGTCAAGGGACGCGGGCATGCTCTGGATGATCTCGTGCACTTCTTTATAGGACTGCATGAATTTCTTCTGCATCTGATTGAAGAGATCCACGATCTCATTCATCTCATCCTGAACGGCGATGTACTTCTGCTTTCCGTCGTTGAGCTTCGCGTCGACTTCGCCCTGCACGGACGCGACACGCCTCTTGGCTTCCGCATCTGCACCCGCGAGGATCCGGTCCGCCTCGATATGGGCTTCCGCTACGATCCGGTCCGCCTTCAGCTTGGATTCGTAGACCAGCTCACCGATCTGGTTGTAATTGTCAATATATTTCTGGTATTTGTTCCGGATCTCCTTCTCCATACGGTCGACCTGCTCATCTTTAAGGACAATCCGGTTCTTGAGCTCGGAAATAATTTTGTCTCTCTTCTTTACGTTCTTCTCCAGGTCCGCGATCCGGGCGGCAGATTCCTCCTCGTGCCGCGTGATATATGCGAGGACTTCATCTTTGTCAAAGCCCCGAAGCGCCTGTCTGAACATTGTGTAGTCTTCCATACCCCCTGTCCTTTCCCGGGCCGTTCCTGTCCGGTCCGAAAAGCTGTGTCCGCCGTCCTTCATCCGGCAAGGCCTTCATTTATAACTCCCCATATATCCGGAGTCTCAAGTCCGAGCTTCCATTCCGCTACGCCCGCACACTGATATTCCCGGATTACATTCATTTTTGCGGCGATGGATTCCGCGTCCTCAAGCCAGATCTCAAGGTGCGCGCCGCCCGCTTCGGACTCCGCGTAATACTGGGCAAGCGCCTCATCCCACGTCTTCTCCATCCCTCCGGCTGCTACGGCCCGCTCCGCTTCCTCCATCCCGTAGGCGGACGAGGTAACTTCGCCGCCCTTAGTCTCCCAATATCTTGTGTAGAACGGGATGGCTGCGATCACCTGATCCGGAGAAACCTCCGCGATTGTATCGGCGATTCCCTGCCGCACATAGGGAAGAGAAGACACGGAACCCGCCTCCTCCGATGCCGCCGTATGTTCATCATAACACATCGTGACGATATAATCGACTACTCTTCCCTGTTCCGTCCGGTTCATGTACTTCGTGAACTTCGGAACATAGTTGTCGATCGAGAGCACAAGCCCGTTCTTCCTGCACGCAGCGGAGAATTCCCGCACAAGCTGCAGATAATCCGGCGCACTCGTCTCCTTCACCTTCTCCAGATCGATATTGAGGCCATCCGCTCCGGAGCTTGCCAGTTCTCCCATCACAAAATCCACGATGGCCGTCCGCTTTGTATCCGACCCGATGGCCGACGCCGTCGCGTCCGCGGAAGAGATGCCTCCGTCAAAATCATTGAGAACGGCCCAGACCTTAAGCCCGGCCTCATGTGCCGTCTGTACGTAATCCGCACTCGAAAGAGAGGCCACGCCGCCCTCTGTGTCATCCAGAAAGAACCACGTCGGCGCGATGACATTGATGCCGTCTATGCCGTCGATCGCCTTGGAAAGGGCATTGTTGGCCGCCTGGTTCGTAACCTGGTGGAAAACCATGTTGACAGGCTCATCCATATGAATGAACGTGTACTCTCCCCTGTTCCGCTCAATTTCGACGGTTCTCTCATGCGGATTTTCAAGATACCGGTCCTGCATGTATCCCGTAAAGCCGTCATCCGTCCGCACGTATGTCCAGCCTTTGATCTTCGCCTCATCTTCCGTCCCGTCTGCTGCGACATCCAGTGTTTCGACCTCCGTCCCTTCCGCAAGATCCGTAAGAATCGGGCTTTTTATGCCGGCGCGATAACGGACGGGAGCATCTTTGGAGACTGTCTGGGATGCTTTTTGCGGCTTCGTTGTGATCACGGCGCGGTCCGGCTCCGCATACGTTTCCACGTGCGCGTCGGAGATCCCGCTGAGAAACGGCAGGGACATATAAGCTCTGTCTTCAAGGAGAATTACCTGTCCGTCAGCGGTGCTTCCGCCCTCGAGAGGATAGACCGTCTTTTCCGTCGGCCCCGTGACGATCAGCAGCTCCTCTTCCTGATCATAAAATGCAGCCGGGCTCACCCCTTCCCCCGCGCTCTCCGCATCCACATAGATCACGCCGTCCCGGACAACACCGGGCACCTCGAGAATGACGCCGTCGGCGATCACCGCTGCCTCTCCATCCGCGGTCCCAAAATACGAGGCAGGATCCATATGTTTCGTTGAGGGCTTAAAGTGATCATAAACCCAGCCGAAGATCACGAGGGCAATCAGAAAAAAGACAGACAGGACAATCAGTCTTGCACTGCGCTGTTTTTCCCTTGCCGCCTTCTTCATCCTTCCTGCTCCTTCTTTGACATATGGGTCATCTGCCGGATCCCGGCACAGAAAAGCGTATATTCGCTGTCTGCTTCGATCTCTGCTCATAAACCGCGGCCTTCAAAAAGCGGCTTCTTTGCAGAAGCTCATAACACCTGCACAGAGAGCCGTTCCCCCTGTACTCCCACCTGCATCTCTTTGGCTTTAAAATGAGAAGCTGTTCTCGCGATTTAAATCTGAGATCAATGCATTATACCACACACAACAGGGGGGATGCCACTAGCTGCTGTCTCTTTTCCTGCGGAAATATGCCGTATCTGCGCACAAAAAGCCGAAGCCGGCACACACAACTTCAAAGATATCGCAACCCGGCTTCGGCCTGTTCACCCGTTTTCTATTTGATCCGCAGTTGATCCGCTGCGGCCCGGTCATATCACAGTTCATTTACACCGAAATCAGATTCGGTTATCCGGTTCTATCTTTTTGTCAGTCCTCCTCTCTGACAGGCTATAAGCTTCCTGTCTTAAGTATTTGCGTTCGTTTTTCCATCTCATCCCCTGCCAAGTCATGTCACTGTCAGAGCAGTAGATTCGTGGTAAGTCCTACAGATCGGCCTCTCTGTGAACCCGATTATACGGGATTATCCGGCCCCGTCAATACGTTGGAAGAAAGTCCGTAAGATCCTTTTAAAAGTTCTAAAGATCCTTGCAAAACAATAAAAAAATCTTGCGATCGGCGCTTCCTTGAGCCTCGTAAAGTTCCCCGCCTCTCAGCCTCAGAGGCGTAAGCGGGAGTTAAGGGTGTGCTGTGGCAGGAGCGAGCATTCCTGTCCTAAAACGCCTTATGACATCCGCAGTTCACTGCCGGGAAGTGAAGTGAATCGCGAATGTCTGCTTTACAGGCAGAGCTGCTTCCGGATGGCTGCATTTGCATATTCCTGTATTTCATGTTATGATAATTCCAAATCGAAAACTTTGCCTGATTCCATCTTCCGCTTCAAACATGCCTTGCCGTGCGCAGGCAGGATGAACCGGAGAAGCTGCACTTGTTACCAGCTCAGATATGGAGAAGAATATTACACATGAAGATAGAACGCATCAGCGATAAGCAGATCCGCTGTAAATTAACAAAAGAAGATCTCGCAGCCCGGCAGATCAAGATCAGCGAACTCGCCTACGGAAGCCCCAAAGCGAGGGAACTGTTCCACGATATGATGGTCCAGGCTTATAAAGAGTGCGGTTTTACCAATGAAGCCGGCACTCCCCTCATGATTGAAGCAATACCGGATTCCGGCAACTCCCTCACCGTCGTGATCACGAAGGTGGATGATCCGGAGGAACTGGACACAAGGTTCGCCAAGTTCTCTCCGACGGAAGAACGTCCTGACCCCGGCTCGAATATGAAGGTTCTCGGTGCGGACGACGTCGTGGATATGTTTAAGCGGCTCGCGGAAGGCGCTTCGGAGGGAGCGGACGGCAATTCGAAGATGAAGAAGGCGGAGAAGCCGTCCCCGGCTCAGAACAAACCTTCCGGGAGAAACGCAAAGAAGCGTTCCGCCTCTATGAAGCCGGAACTCCCGAACCTGGTCCGCGCGTATCATTTCACGAATCTTGAAGATGTAATCCGGGCGGCAAACTCACTCCGGTCCGTCCACCGCGGAACGAGTTCCCTCTACCACCTCACAAGGCAGAAAAAATACTGCCTTGTCGTACATCAGGCCGGCCAGAGCCCGGAACGTTTCAACAAGGTCTGCAACATTTTGTCGGAGTACGGTAAAGGGGAAAATTACACCGGAGCGAAGGAAGCGCATCTTGCTGAGCACGAGACGACCGTCGCGGTGAAGGACGCCATTGAAAAGCTGGCCTCCCTCTCGTAAGCAGGCCGATGCATACAAGCTGATCGGTTTTTCCATTCCGATTGTTTCGGCATCCCGATCGTTTCATCATTTCGATCGTTTCGCCATACCGATCGGTTCAGTATCACGATCGGTTCGCTATTCCGATCTTTCAGCATCACTATCGGTTCGCCATTTCAATCGGTTCAGCATCACGATCGGTTCGCCTTTCCGATCGGTTCAGCATCACGATCAGTTCGCCTTTCCGATCGGTTCAGCATCACGATCGGTTCGCCTTTCCGATCGTTACAGCATCACGATCGTTTCACCTTTCAGGAATTAGAGAATCATGAAAAAAAGATCCCGCTGCATTTATGCGGCGGGATCTCTTTTTTCATGAAATTGTCATGTAATCAGGCATTGGCTGCATCCGCGAGGAATGTATTAACTGCCTTGACAACCAGGTCGCAGTCGAGGCCATGTACCATTGTTGCCTCCTCAAGCGACTCACCGGCAGAAGCCGGGCATCCGAGGCAGTGCATTCCCATGCTCATAAGAACCGGAGCTGCTTCCGGCGCTACCTCAAGAATGTTGCCGATCGTCATATCTTTAGTGATCTGTACCATTGTTCATCCTCCTTATAAAACTCACAGATAAAAACTGGCACAGCCGTCCTGCATTCAGAAGCGGGCCTTCTCTGTCTCGCCAGTGCAATTAAATATAGCACAAAGTCCCATCTCCGTAAAGTCCCGCTTTCCATCGATGTTTCCCGGTGATCCGGCTTGCTGTCACATATACAGGCTGCAGGCCCGCGATGCTTCGATTCTTGATTCAGGCCTGCGGTACGGCTCTTTCTGCAGGCCTGCGGTGCTTCGATTCTTGATTCAGGCCTGCGGTTCGGCTTTTTCTGCAGGCCCGCGGTGCTTCGATTCTTGATTCAGGCCTGCGGTTCCACATCCGCAAAGGGTTATAGTGTGTTTTAGTGCTACTATCTCTCATAAAAGAATCTTAAGGGCATACGGTACAGTCAGATGGAGCATTGTCAGGGAGAGCACAGTCATGGGGAGCTTTGTCAGAGAGAGCATTGTCAGGAGGAGCACCGTCAGAGGGAGCAACAATACCATTATGTGGAGAAAAAGGCATTCTGAGTTAGTCTAATATAACTGAAAACTCGTTAATTCCATGGTGATTTTTCTTGCAAAGAGAAAACAGTTGGTCTATTATGGAGTCAGTCAAAATATCAATCCAGCAAGGAGGAATTTAATTATGGCATATGTTATCAGCGATGATTGTGTAAGCTGCGGAACATGCGCAGGCGAGTGCCCGGTTGGCGCGATTGTAGAAGGCGACGGCAAGTATGAGATCAACGCAGACGAGTGCCTCAGCTGCGGAACATGCGAAGGCGCATGTCCGGTCGGCGCTATCAGCGCAGAATAATTCAACAATTCATAAAAAACGGAGCGGATCAAACGATCTGCTCCGTTTTTGCATCTCTTAATACTCACTGATCAGAAAGCTGCTTCGCTTTGTACCTCGCAGTACCAGCTGATCATAAAGCTGCTTCGCTTTGTACCTCGCAGTACCAGCTGATCATAAAGCTGCTCCGCTTTGTACCTCACAGCACTCACTGATCACATAAGCTGCTCCGCTTTGTACCTCGCAGTACCAGCTGATCATAAAGCTGCTTCGCTTTGTACCTCGCAGTACCGGCTTATTATAAAGCAGCTCCGCTTTGTACCTCGCAGTACCGGCTGATTATAAAGCTGCTTCGCTTTATGCCTCCTGCACCCGTTCCCTCTTAGTCCGCAAGTCCGAATGCGTCATGGACGGCATTGACAGCCCTCTCGCCGTCTTTCTCATTGATGAGGACGGTGACGCGGATCTCTGACGTCGAGATCATGTTGATGTTGATGTCCTCGTTGTAGAGAGCCTCGAACATCTTGGCTGCGACGCCCGGATTGGTCATCATGCCGGCGCCGACGATAGAGAGTTTTGCGACCTCCTTGTTGACGTCGAGTTCCTTGAACTGCAGCCTGCCGCGGTTTTCCGTGAGGACATCGATCGCATCCTGAAGATTGTCATCGGGAAGAGTGAAAGAGATATCCTTTGTCGCGTCACGCCCGATCGACTGCAGTATCACGTCAATATTGATGCCCTTCTTCGCAAGGATGTCAAACAGCTTAAACGCGACACCCGGTACGTCTTTAAGACCGATGACGGAGATCCGGTCGGCCGACTTGTCGAGCGCAACTCCGCTGATCAGCATTCTTTCCACTTTGTTATCCTCCCGTAATATGGTTCCCTCACTGCGGTTAAGCGACGATCTGACAACGAGTGTCACGCCGTATTTTTTCGCCATTTCAACGGACCGGTTGTGAAGGACGCCGGCTCCAAGCGAAGCGAGATCAAGCATCTCGTCGTAGGTAATCTCCTGCAGCTTGCGCGCCTTCGGGCAGATCCGCGGGTCTGCGGTGTATACGCCGTCGACGTCTGTGTAAATCTCGCACGCGTCCGCGTGGAGCGCCGCTGCGAGCGCGACCGCGGTTGTGTCCGAGCCGCCTCTTCCGAGGGTCGTGTAATCGTCGTATTTGTTGACGCCCTGGAAGCCGGTCACAATGACGATCTTCCTGTCCTCGAGCTCATGCATGATGCGCTCACTGTCGATTCTCTTTAAGCGGGCATTCCCGTACGAGCTTGTTGTGCGCATAGCCACCTGGAACGCGTTGAGTGAGACCGCCCGGACACCGAGCGTATCCATCGCGATCGCCATCATCGCAACCGATACCTGTTCGCCCGTTGTGAGGAGCATATCGAGCTCCCTCTTCGGCGGGCGGCCGTTCACCTCATGGGCAAGACGGATCAGCTCATCCGTAGTTTTTCCCATCGCTGAGAGCACAACAACCACATCATTGCCCTTATTGAAGTCTTCCACACACCGCTTCGCGACGTTCATAATCCGCTCCGGCGTGCCTACTGATGTGCCTCCGAACTTTTTTACAATCAGCATAGATAGTTTCTCCCCCGCGGATTACTCTTCCGCTTCCTCTTTTTTGCCGCGGCGGTACCACTTGATCACCGCTTCGGCGCTGCCGGCCTTCTCCTTGAATTCCTTTTCTTTCATCACCGGCGTCAGGAATCCGATCTCATCCGCCGCCTGCGGGAGGCGGGTGACGTCCGCGATCTCTCCGAAGAGGGCTTTCGCCTCCTCTTCCGTTCCTCTCATGCGGACGAAAAACGGCCGCTCCACCGCATCCACCGGAAGCAGTTCCAGTGTGTCCCCGCTGTAGGAATATTTGATCGTGGATCCCTTGTATTTCACGGCCTCGATCACGTCGCCGCAGACCGCGCTGGCGGTCGGAAGCGAACCGGCGCCGCTGCCGTAGAACATCGTCGTGCCGACCGCATTGCCCTTCACCATCACGGCGTTCATGACATCGTCGACCGCTGTCAGCGGATTCTCGCGGCCGATCATCATCGGCGCGACGAGCGCCCACGTCCCTTCCTCCTCGCGGCGGCTTGTCGCCAGAAGCTTGATGCGGCAGCCCATGGCGTCCGCATAGGCGATATCGGTCTCATCCACATCCGTGATTCCCTGTGTGGGCACATCCTTATAAGAAATATGGTGACCGTAGGCCAGCGACGAGAGGATTGCAATCTTGCGGCACGCGTCATATCCCTCGACATCCGCTTCCGGATGAAGTTCCGCATACCCCTTGTCCTGCGCCTCTTTCAGCGCGACTTCGAACCCCTTGCCCTCATCCGCCATACTGGTCAGGATGTAGTTCGTCGTTCCGTTCAGGATGCCGGTCACTTCCTCGATCTCCTCGGCCGTAAGCGATGAACCGAGTACGCGGATGATAGGAATTCCGCCGCCACAGCTCGCTTCGAAGAGATAGTTGCAGGACATATCCCGCGCGATCGCCCGGAGCTCGACGCCGTGCTCGGCGACCAGTTCCTTGTTGGACGTACAGACGCTCTTTCCCGCAAGCAAAAGCTGTTTCGTAAATTCATACGCGGGCTTAAGGCCGCCCATCGTCTCGACCACGACCGAGATCTCCGGATCCTCCAGGATATCACGGAAGTCGTGCGTCAGAATCTCTTCGGCCTGTGTCCCCGGAAACTCCCGCAGATCCAGCACGCGCTTCACGTGGATGCGCTCGCCGACGCGGCGGGTAATCGTGTCGCTGTTCATGATCAGTGTCCGGACAACGCCGGCACCAACCGTACCGTAACCCATGACTGCGATTTCTGCCATCGTTTTCTCCTTTAATTCCTGCATTCTCACGCAAAAGGGGCTGCCGCAGTGCGACCGCATTTCCCGCGTGATCCAAATATACCGCACAGAGAAAGAGGAGCTCTCTCTCCGTCACTGCGTTCTCCCTTTATACGCGCTCCGTCTTGTCAACATTGCCAAGCGCGATCCACTTCAGGTAGGCGTTGATGAACGGATCAATTCCTCCGTCCAGCACTTTCTGCGAGTTCGCGATCTCCTCCCCCGTCCGCAGATCCTTGATCAGCTGATACGGCTGCAGGAAATAGGACCGGATCTGGTTGCCCCACGCGATCTCCGATACCTTGCCGCGGATGTCGTCCAGCTTCTCGGCATTTGCCTCTTTTTTGAGCATCAGGAGCTTAATCTTAAGTTCCTGGAACGCCTTATCCTTGTTCTGGAACTGCGAACGCTCATTCTGGCACGTCACCACAATTCCCGTCGGAAAATGCGTGATCCGGATCGCCGACGACGTCTTATTGATGTGCTGTCCGCCGGCACCCGACGAGCGGTACGTATCAATCCGGATATCTTTGGGATCGATCTCGATGTCGATATCCTCCTCGATATCGGGCATCACCTCGCAGGCGGAGAAGGACGTCTGCCGCTTTCCTGCCGCGTTGAACGGCGAAATGCGGACGAGACGGTGCACGCCATGCTCCGATTTAAGGAGACCGTAGGCATTCTCCCCGTTCACCTGGAACGTAACGGACTTAAGTCCCGCCTCTTCTCCCTCCAGAATATCGAGAACCTCGACCTGGAACCCGTGTGCTTCCGCCCACCGCGTGTACATACGGTAGAGAATCCCGGTCCAGTCCATCGCTTCCGTTCCGCCGGTTCCCGCGTGAAGCGTGACGATCGCATTGAGGCTGTCGTATTCCCCGGAAAGCAGCGTCTTCATGCGGATGCTGTCATATTTCTCCTTGAAATTTTCGAACATCTCCTGCACTTCCGGGATCATCTCGGGGTCCTCGTCCTCCTCGGCCATTTCGATCATGGCGAGGATGTCGTCCCGCTCCGCGACAAGTTGCTGATAACCGCTCACATCCTCTTTCATGGATGCCAGCGTTTTCACCTTCTTCTGTGCCTCCTGGGGGTCATCCCACAGGCCCGGGTCTTCCATCTCCCGATTCAGTTCTTCGATCCGCTTCTCCTTGGCAGCGAGGTCAAAGTGAATCCCTCATTTCAACCAGTGGTTTTTCGAAGTTGTTCAGCTCGAATCTGATCGGATCCAACTCAACCATCCAGTCTCACCTTCTTTCTGTGCCCAAAGGGTCTTAAATCAAGTGGTAGTATTTCTTTCATCCGGACATATATTTATGGCAAATGAGCCATCCCTCTCCTCCCTCACGAGTATCTGTTCCGCCTTAAGGCATGACAGAAAACAGTGATTGAAAGAAAAAGCGCGGCTCATATATCCGAACAGTTTTACACTATACATGAAAATTCCTTGATATGCAAGGAATTTTCGTGTTACTGCTCTGTATGTATTTTCATTTTATTGCTCTGTATGGGGGCAGACTGTCTGGGCGTAAGGGTCCCGGCAGCCTCCCGTCTGATCATTGACAGCCGCCAGGGCCCTTCCGCAGCATCCGGCCTGTATTTAGGCATAGCTGTGAATGCCCGGCAGGAACGTGTTGACTCCGATATAAGTAAAGATGACGCAGACAAATCCAATCACCGCGAACACTGCGGCGCTTTTCCCCTTGAATCCGCGGCGGATCCGCAGATGCAGGTAAACCGCATAGACAAGCCAGGTGACAAGTGACCATGTCTCCTTCGGGTCCCAGGACCAGTAGCTTCCCCAGGCGCGCTCCGCCCAGATCGACCCGCTGATCATGCAGAATGTCAGAAAGAGAAGTCCGAGCGATACCGCGCGGTAGCTGATATAATCCAGCCTCTCCCGATCCGGCACGTGCTGGCCGAGGAAGCTGTCATCTCCCATTTTGTCGCGGAGAAGGAAGATCAAGGACAGCGCGAACGAGACGCCGAACGACCCGTACGCGATGATCGCGGTGGATACGTGGAATCCCAGCCAGTTGCTGCGGAGAGCGGGCATCAGCTCGTGCACCTCTTTGCTTTGCATCGCCGCATAACCGATCACCAGAAATATGACCGGTACGGAAAATGCACCCAGCACACTGAACTTATACTTCCTGATAAAAATCAAGCTCACGAGGCACAGTCCCCACGCAAAACTCGTCGCAAACTCATACTGGTTCGTGAGCGGCAGCCTTCCTACACCGAGCCCGCGCACAAAGAGCGCCGCTGTATGGAGGAGGAATCCCGCTGCCAGAAGCATTTCCGCTGTGCGGGCGAGCTGATCCTTCTTGGCGGCAACGAATAGAAAGAACAATACCATCGATGCAAAATACAGAAGCATGGTTACGGTGAAAAGAATGTTTTCGTATTGAAGAAACTGTGAATTAGCCATGTGATTCCTCCCGGTTTTCCTGATTCTCATCCGGTGTCTGCCGCTCTTCCGGCAGTTTCTCCGCTGCCTGCTCGTCCGATGCCAGTTTCGGTGTCTGCCGTTCCTCCGGCAGGTCCTTTGCAGCTGCCTGCTCGTCCGATGCCAGTTTCGGTGTCTGCCGTTCCTCCGGCAGGTCCTTTGCAGCTGCCTGCTCGTCCGATGCCAGTTTCGGTGTCTGCCGTTCCTCCGGCA
>JAFRMI010000030.1 GCA_017430765.1 Lachnospiraceae bacterium
GAAAGCAGCGCCCCTATCCCCAGCTTCACCGACGGAAGCGCTTCCGGCGTAACCTTATAGACGTTATAGAACATCATGAAGGGAAAGAACGCATTGAAGCTGACCCGGTTCATCTGATTCATGAACGCCGCGTCCGCCTGGTGGGACCTGACCAGCAGATATCCTATCCCAAGGTAGATAAAGAAAGGCGTCACAGCTCCAAAAGCTGTCATAAAACTGCTAAACATATTTCAACCGTTCTTTCCGGTGGCGATACTCCGCCTCTTTCCTGTAAGATGACTGTATATTGATAAATTCCAACACTTTATCCGCATGAACAGCCTGCCTCTTTAATTCTGCCTCTCATGACTTGCCGCAGCACATGCCGCCGCGGCTCCGCCTTCCTGTTTTGACAAGTTCAAAGCGTAAACTCTCCAACCACCAGGTTCTCCCCCTGAAGGCACTCCGGATAGCGGATCCCCTCTTCTCCGTAACGGATCCCGTGCATTCCTGCCCTTTCGGCTCCTTCCACGTCATGATGCAGGCTGTCCCCGATAAAAAGACACTCGCCCGCCCGGCACCCGGCCTTCGAGAGGCAGAAGCGGAAAAACTCTTCAGACGGCTTCTCGTACCCCGCCTCCTCGCTTGTCACGACAAAGTCGATGAGATCGAGAAGGCCGAGACGCTCCAACTTGATAAACTGCACGTACGCCGTCATATTGCTGCCGATCCCGATGCGGTAACCGCGGCGCTTCAGGGCCTCCATAAACGGACGGATCCCCTCCTCGATCTCCATCGAGCCAAGCAGCGTCTTCCAGTAAAGCTCCGCAATCCGCAGAACATGCGGTGTCAGGGGCAGGCCTTTCTTCTCCAGATAGCGCTCCGCCCGGATCACCCGGTTGTGGATCGACGCGATTTCACCGACAAGATCCGTGTAGATATCCATCTCTTCCCGGAACTCCGCATTGAATTCCGCCGCGGGGATCCCGAGATGTTCCTCCGCATATCCTCCGATCGCGTCCAAGGCCTTCCCGTTCGCCTTATTAAAATCATACAGCGTTCCGTCTATATCAAATATCACCGTTTTTATCATACCCTGCTCCGTCTCAAATACACGAACAGCTCACACCAGTCCCAGAATTCCTTTAATTCCCTGTTCTTTATAGATCTTCTTATAATACACCAGTTCTTCCTGAATGATCTCGTCGATCGCCTCCATGCCGAGAAGCTCCACCGGCGCTTTGTCATCCGTGAAAATGCGGCCGCCCCCCTCATACGGCACCATATTCTCCGCCACCTTCGCCATCATCGCGCGAAGCTCCGGATCACGGAACGAAGAGGCGCGGGACATAATAAGCTCCCCCGTCAGCTGCACACCGGACGCAAACAGTTCCCGGTTCGTGCTCCCCGCCACATCGACGGTTGTCACATACGGGAACACCGATGCGATCGTGTCCGCCAGACAAACATTGATCCCGCTCTCACTGGAAGAGCGCATATTCATATTGACCACCATCACGCCGCGATCCGTCAGATGTTCCCGGACCGCGGAGAAGAATTCGACGGAGGACATCTGGAACGGGATCGTGATATCCTGGTACGCGTCGACCATGATCACATCGTATTTCGTCCGGTCCGCATCGAGGTAGGCCCGCCCGTCATACGTCGTCACAACGGCGGATTCCGGTTCGTCAAAATACTTCCGGGCCAGCATCGTGATCTTCTCGTCGATCTCGACGCCGTACACCTCCATCTCCCCGAAATACCGGCTGCACTGCCGCGCGTAGGTGCCGGTTCCCATGCCCAGTATGAGAACTCTTCCCTTCGGCGCGCCGTCTTCTGCAGCAGGCTGTCCATCCGTCCCGGCCGCTTCCGCCTCTTCCGCGATCCCGGCCATGACAGGCGCCGCCATCGCGTAATCATAGTACATTCCCGTCAGCGAATCCGTCTTCATGAGCACCGACTGCACCCCGAAAAGCACGTTCGTCGACAGGATGACCGCATTCTGATTTTCCCGCACCTGCAGATAATTGTAGATCGACTCACCCTCATAGGTCAGTTCCTTCTCCCAGAAGGCAAAACTGTCGCTGTTTCCGAAAACCGCGCACAGCACAAACAAAATAACGGAGACCGCCGCCGCCCTCTTCCCGGTCCCCCGGCTGAAAAAGTAGACGAGAGACAGCACGAGCAGGACCCCGGAAAAGATGAGGAACGTCACTGCCGTCCCCACCGCCGGAATCGTAACGAATGTCGGCAGGAACGTCCCAATGATGCTCCCGATCGTATTGAACGCGCCGAGGGTGCCCACCGTCCGGCCGCTGTCATCGAGAGACGACACCGTGTATCTCGCAAGGGAGGGCGTGCATGTCCCGAGCAAAAAACACGGGAACACGAAGATCACCATGCACGCGATAAATGCGGCTATGATGAGCAGGTTCTGGTTCACGGCGATCACCAGAAGCCCCGTGATGCCGATGATAATGTATTTTCCGAGAACCGGGATCGCCGCGATCCAGACAGCCGCGATGAGGAGCCGTCTGTAGAGGCGGTCCGGGCTCGGATCCTTATCTGCGGATTTTCCCCCGTAGATATTGCCGAGCGCCATTGCGATCATGATCGTCGCGATGATGATGGTCCAGACAATCTGCGAGGACGAAAAATACGGGGCAAGCAGCCTGCTCGCTCCGAGTTCCACCGCCATGACCGCCATGCCCGCAAAAAATTCGGTGAGATAGAGATAGGTTTTATTCTTCAAAATACCGGGTTGTGCTTTCATAGCCGTTTCCTTCCGCACGTTTCGGGTAAAGCGGACATCCGCAATCCGCTGTGCTTTCGCTCATGAACCGCGGCCGTGAGCGGCGGTTCAGATGCAGGGGACTGTTACGCGATTCAAACCGCAAAGACCCTCACTGCCTGTGCCCCGCAGTCCTCCGCGGCAGGGCCGGTCAGACAATCTCCTCCGTCCCGGCGATATGCATCCGGATTCCTCTCTCCCGGAACATCTCCAGCGCTTCGGCATCAGCATACGCATCCGTGATGATATTCTTAATCAGGTCCGTCTCGCAGCTCACGAAATTACTCTCCTCCCCGATCTTCGTGTGATCGGCGAGAATATATGCCGTTCCCGTTGTCTGGCGGAGCATATTTCTGTTGATGTCCACTTCATTGAGGAACTGCGTCATCATGCCGCTCTCAAGGTTAACGGCCGTACAGCCGATGAAAGCTCTGTCCGCTTTCACGCGGGCCAGATTGTGCATGGTAAATTCCCCTACCATAGTCCCCTTGATGTTGCGGAGTTCCCCGCCAAGAAGAATAATCGTTACATGCGGAGGCGTGTGTGACGACGTGACAATGTTGCCGTTATTGGTCACGATCGTCACATCTTTTGCTGTAATATACCGGACTGCCATAAGAGCCGTGGAGCTCGTGTTTATGAAAATGGTCTCGCCGTCCATAACCTGCTCCGCCGCGTAACGCGCGATCATCTCTCTTGCGACAGACACCCTGTCCCGAAGGGCCGTCGCTTTCTCGGAAACAACCCTTGCCCCGCCGTAATAGCGCTCGATCACATGGCGGTCCTCCAGGTACTGCAGGTCTCTGCGCACCGTGATCTCGGAAACCTGCAGATGCTGCGCGATATCCGGCACGCGGACATCCCCCGTCTTCTGCACGATCTCCATCAGTTTCTTCCGTCTCTCACTGACGACCGCCTTGCTCTGTTTCATAGGCCCTCTCCTTACAACCTGACATCCGGCCCTGTGTATCATCCGCTCTTACAATACGGCGGCAAGCCCCACTACCGCAAGGATAAAGAATACCGCCGCGAGAAGAGGCAGCACCGCACTGGCCCTTTTCTCACGGATCTCCCCGGTTTCCGTATCCCGGTACACCTTGATCTTCTTCCCGACCGTATAGGCGGACTTCAGGGATGAATTGGACTCGCTGAGGAACTCCCGGGTCTCCCCGTCCTTCTCGTACCGGAGCAGCGGATACCATGTATTTGTCTTCAGCACGCGCCTCTGGCTCTCCACATCGTAGAGAAGAATATCCTTCACTTCCGCGTCAAGCTCCTCGTATGTGCGCCGCCGGTCACGGAAAAAGACTTCCAGCATAAGGATCCCGCCAAGAAGCAGTACTCCGGCAAGCACCAGCGACGCCCAGGGATCCCCGTACCGGTTCACGGCATAGGGAAATGCGGCAATCCCCGCCCCAATCAGGATCTCCAGTACCCCGCTCCACCACCGGATCCCATTGTCCTTATACAGGATCACCGTCCCGTCCGGTCTCTTTGTGAGGCGGACTGTATCTCCCTTCACATATTCATCCGGGCTCTTTACCTTTGCGCCAAACGTCCTGTTCCCGTCGCTGCACGACAGCTGCAGCTCGTAGTAATTCTGTATCAGCTCTTTTTTAGCGTTCCGCCTCTCAAAGTGCTTTGCCATCATAACCTTTCCGGTAAAGACGGCATCTTTTGCCGCATAACGGATTCCCCTCGTAAACGCATGGAATCCGACAAATACTATGATCACGCCGACGATCGAAATAAACGCCGTCGCAAACGTCATCCCCTCAAACATATTCATCCCTCAAAAATACAGATTTATAACGGTCCAAGGTTCCTTCTCTGCTGCAGCTGCAACGCGTCCGCCGAAGGAACGAATCGTTATAAAAGTGTCCATTAGTCAAAATGGGACCGCAAAAAATGCGGCCCCTCACACATCTCCTGTTTAATACTACCTCGTAAGCTCGTAGAATGCAATCTCATTGATCTCACGGTTGGTCGA